>JBLHJZ010000335.1:0-5828 GCA_047619515.1 Saprospiraceae bacterium
CTGGAGGTAAATTAGCAGGAAGCGTTATCAGATCGGTAACAGAAGTCACGGAAGCTATACTATCCATATTCATCGGGAAGCCTTCGCCATAATTAACCAGATCATTAAAAAAGTATTCTCCGGCTACTATGACTACCATTTCCTGATGCTTTATAAAAACGGTAAAATTAAGGGTATGACTCCACCGTCCGGTACTATCTAAAAACCGTACAAAAAGTCGATGGAGTCCTTCTGGTAGATTAGTAGTAGGAAGGGACTGCATTACTTCTGTCATCGTAGAAACAGCATTAAGATCCAAGGGATCACCACTGCCATAAGTCCCAACGTTATCAAAGAAGTACTCCCCTGCTACAATGTTTATCACTTGTGTGTGTTTTATAAAAACAGGGAAATTTTGTGTTTGACTCCATTGGTTATCACTGTCTTTAAAACGGATAAAAAGGCGGTGTAAGCCTTCGGGTAAAACAGCAACAGGAATACTCATATTTGTTGTTATTTCATCTGCGGGATTGGAAACAGGGATGGGCGTTCCCGACCCGTAATCCATTTTTGTATCGAAGAAGTATTCTCCCTGAACTATATTTTGTGCCATTAGCAACTGAGTAAAGCAGATGACCAGTACCGCTATGATTATTTTTTTCATAATGATTTATTTTGATGGCCTTGATTAAAAATTCGTTCGAACTTGAAAAATGACTTGAAGGATCGAGTCAGCGCAAGGCTGTACGGTACATCCATAGATCGTAGGCCAGGCAGGGAGGTTGGCTTTGGAAATGAAATTATTCGGGTTGATGGGATTCCAACCATTGTGAGCACCATGAATGGTGTCGATGTCGGGTTGTTCATCTAAAGCCCAGTCGTCTGTATGAAAACCCCAATTGTTAATGTTAAAAGTGTTGTAAGGATCAATAATGTTTGTATTACTCCAATCCACGATGGCCTGATTTGTTGTATTATTGAGAGCAAGTCGATTGTATTCGATTGCACCATTGTCAGCTGGAATGGCATCGATAACTCCAGTAAGGTTATAGGTAATGTCACAGCCATCGGCCCAAATATAGGAGCTTGAGAATAAGGTGTTGTACTGAATAGAACCAGAAGCTTCCAGGTTAATGGAACTACCAGGACAATTATCCTCTATTGAGCCTCTTATCAAGTTAAAAGAAATGTCCAAGTTTGAAATAAAAAGGTGGCAACCAAACCGTAAATCATTCTCAATTAAGTTACGGGTAATACTAATGCCGTTTATATTATTGGGTTCTAATGAAGTACCCGCGGGAAAATTAAAATCTTCCATTCTGTTTCTTGCAATAGTAATATTGGATGTATTTTGAATGCTAATTGAAATAGGAGTGACATTTCCAGAAATAAAAGTCAAGCCTGTAATAAACGTCCCATCAGATCCTGCATTTAAAGATATACCTGGTTCTCCTCCAATAGTCGCCGAATTCTGTGTGCCACAAACAGAAGGTTGAATATGCGCTTGCCCCAAAAGGTAACCGGGACCGATAATGGTCAATCTTTTGTATACCTGGATTCCTCCTTCGTAAGGAACGCCGGAAGCTTCTACATAAATGGTATCACCTGATAAAACATTATCATCATCTTCCACCGCGGCTTTTAATTGCTTGTAGTCTACCTGAGTAGGTACATCAAGTGTATTATTGACTCTCCATTTTTTAGCGGAAGCAGGAAGTACGATAATTAAGATAAGTAGCGCACTTAAAAAATAGATCTTTAGTTTCATGATGTTTTTTTAATTGATTAAATAAGGACTCAGTAAATAATAACTTGCCGATTTGATGCTGATCTTTTGCTAACTCCTTAGTAGGAGTTTGTTGATATTCGTCCTATCAGTTTTGATAATTCATTCAAGCAATTTAGAATTTCAGGAAATATCAAGCAGGAAACTGATAGGACGAATGGATTCTTTTTATTCATTTGTTTACAAAGAAATATGGAAAAGTACTACTGAAATAAAACATACCTTAAAGCAATGCCTCCATAACCTGCACCGAAGCCATTACCAAATCCATTAACAAAAAAGGTAGGTACCCAATCCACTGCAATATTCAGCGGTATGTTTTCAAAAGTATATTCCAAACCCACATAACCCTGGATGCCAAAGGTAGTAGTAGAAAATCCATCATCGCTATAGCCTGATTCATAATCCCAGGTCCAGAAGTAAGCAGAAGCACCAGCGCCATAATAATATTTGAGATTTTCCATGCCATCAAAGTCAATATTTACCGGCTTATGGATTTGATAGGCCGCAGATACGGAATACCACCGATAGTTGTAAGCATCATACCGGCTGTTATAGCCCTTGGTACCAGCAGTTACTTCAAAGGCACTTTCTTCTCCCAAAAAAGTTTTAAAAGATACGGACATTGGACTTCCTAATCGGAGACCTATGGAAGACTTATAATCCTGAGCTTGTAAACTCGCAAATAATACAAACATAAATGGAAAGACAAAGATTAATTTTTTCATGATAGAGGTTTTTAAATTTGATAATGATTGATTTCACCCCTTAGTACCTCCCTCTCCTATATCGGTACCCATGCTGCTTAATTTTTTTTGAAAAATATTTTCTTCATCACTTGTTGCTCCAACAATACTTTTGTAGTTTACTATTTAAATTCCCCAATTCATGAAAGTCTTCAAATATATCTTCCCCAGTTTTTTCTTTTTTTTAATGGTTTCCAATTTGGTAGCACAAACCCTCAGTAATATCGATGCCCGACAGTATCTTGACACTGCACGAGTAAGGCATATTGAAGCAAAATATGAAGAGGCGATCTCATGGGGAGAAAAAGCTTTAATTATTTATAAAAAAAATGTTGGCGAAATGGACACGCTGACAGCTAATGCCTATGAAGTGATAGGCAAGTCTCAGGTCTTATACGGGAAATATGATGAAGCTTTGGCAAATTTTGAAAAAAATTATACCATTCGAAAAGCTGCTTATCAAAACAACCATCCTGCTTTAGCAGAAGTGCTACATCAAATCGGGGTGGTGTATTATTATATGGCGAAATATGATACAGCTTTAGACTATTTTAAACAAGGGCTCGACATCAGGTTGACGCTATTCGGATCAGAGCATCCCTTAGTAGTCAAAAGCAAATTTACAATTGGTTCTGTTGCCTATCAAAAAGGAGATTTTGATACAGCATTAGAATACTTTAAGTCAGTTTTAGAAATCAGGTTGAAAATATTGGACCCCATACACCCTGACATTGCTTCTTCCTATATGTCTATGGCAGGGATATGTATCGAACAAGATAACTACGATCAAGCTATTAATTACTTTGAAAAAGCCCTGGCCATCAACCTTGAACTTTTTGCTCCCGATCACCCGAATATTGGTACTGTTTATGGAAATCTGGGTGTTGCCTATTCATCCAAGGGTCATTATGATACTGCTTTGGAATATTACTTCAAGGCTTTGAAAATAGACGAGAAGAGCCTAGGAAAAGAACACCCTAATCTAGCGTCTAATCACCATCGGATTGGAAATATTTATGTTGAAAAAAAAGATTTTAAAAATGCATTATTCCATTATAAATTAGCTGAAAAGATATGGACTACTGTTTACGGTGCTGATAATATTAATACAACCTGGGCTTATTTGGGCCTTGGCTCTACCTATCTCCATATAGCAGAACATAATAAAGCACTTCGATATCTTGAAAAATCCTTAAAGATATTATTAGTTGAATATTCAGAACCCAATACGACTATTGCGAGTGCGTATATCAACATAGGTCTGGTATATCAAAATTTGGAACAGCATGAAAATGCGATTCAAAACCTCCAATATGCCTTAGCTTTATTGGAACAAATATATGGTAAAGAGCATTCCAGGGTTGCGCTTACTTTAACCAATATGGGGAATAGCTATTCAAAAATAGGGGAATATGACAAGGCACTAAAGATGTTTCAACGTGCACTCTATCTACGAAAAAAAATCTATGGAGACGATCATCACTATATTGCTTCTTCCTATCAAAATATGGGGCTCACTTATAATCGTATCGGCCTGAAGGAAAAGGCTATTGAGTATTATCAAAAAGCATTGGCAATCAATTTAGATAATTTCGAAAAAACTCATGGATTCAATTCAATATCTCACAGAAGTATAGGCTACATTCATTTGAATAATAAAAATCTGGATTCTGCTTTTGTACATTTCCAACAGGCATTAAATATTGATACTTTAGTCTGGGACCAGGATCATATTAATCTCGGTTTTAGCTATCGGGCATTAGGCAGAGTATTGCAAGAAAAAGAAAAATACAAAGAAGCATTTAGTTACCTGGAAAAGTCACTTTCTGTTTTTAGAAAAACAGGCGGAGAGCAAAGCCTAAATGTGGCGGACAGTCATTACTCTTTGGGGGAGCACTTTTTCATTCAAGGAAATTATAAGAAAGCCAAACATTATTTTCAACATGCCTGTAGACTCAAAAAGTCACTTTTAGGCAATGGACATCCCGAAATGGCCGAGTATTATTTTGCACTAGGAGATGTGTTTCAAAAAGAAAAACTATTTGATTTAGGAAGACTGTATTTTGATTCCACTTTAGTTTGTTTGAATAATTTCAGAAAAACCTATGCCACTCCCCTTTCCAGAAAAACGTATTTAGGAAAAACAAAATACCTCTTCGAGCAAATCATCAGGTCTTATACCAAGGATTCAAAATCAAAAAACTATTTCCCGGATAAAGCCTTTGAATATTCCGAAAGAGCAAAAAGTAATTCTTTGTTAGATGCCATCTACGCTGCCAAAACCAGACAATTTTCAAGAATTCCTGATGATCTTTTGACACAGGAAGATTCTTTAAAAATAGCCTTGGCTTATTATGATAAAAAACGAAATACTTTACTTGAAAGCGGATTAAGTGAAACGGATACCAGTGTATTGGCCATAGCAATTACGCAATCTGCTATTATTCACCAATTTGAAAAGTTAGTCTCAAAACTAAAAATAGATTTCCCCAATTATTATAAGGTGAACTACGACACCACTACTATTGATCTTTATGTGGCACAAAATGAATTGCTAATAGATAAGCAAAATCTGCTATCTTATTTCGTTGGCGATACTTCGATTTTCATTTATCTCCTCCAACAAAATAACTATGAAGTCCACGAAATAAAAAGAGATTTTCCACTCGACGATTGGGTGCAAGAAATGACAAAAGAAGGAATCTCCGGCTATTATTCTATGCCTCAAAACAAACGTAATCCAGGATTGGAGGAAAGCACTATTTCCAACTATACCAATGCTGCTCAAAAGCTTTATAATAAACTGATTGCTCCTGTAGCGGATAAACTAAGCAAAGATCTCATCATCATACCCGACGGTATATTGGGTTATCTTCCATTTGAAGCATTGCTCACTTCCGCTCCGTTAAAAGAGGGTGCATTTAAAACTTATCCATTCCTGCTAAAAAAACATCAGATCAGTTATTGTTACTCCGCAACACTCCTGAGAGAAATGCAGCAAAAGCAACATCATAAAAAAGCTACGAATCAACTACTGGCTATGGCTCCTTTCTTCCAGGGAGATGTCCATGAAATGGTCGAACGTATCGATACTTCGGAATTGCTGGCTTTGCGAGATTCTTTGGTGGCCCTCCCTGCCAGTGGAGAAGAGGTTGCTGCAATTGTCAAAATATTGGATGGCACTCCCTCCTATGGTACTGGGGCTACTCTCCAACAATTTGAGCAACTGGCAGCGGATTATCGGATCCTTCATCTTTCCACTCATGGAAAAGCGGATGACCGCGTAGGAGATTATGCCTATCTCGCTTTTGGTGTTA
>JBLHJZ010000336.1:0-5824 GCA_047619515.1 Saprospiraceae bacterium
TTAAACATGATCAAAGACCGCCTCCGGAATATCCATTATGATGACTTCGATATTTCCATTTTCCTTGACTTCCATCAACTGGACGGTAGCAATTTTATTGATAAGTTCGGGGTCGATCGGGGCTTCAATTTTTAGATAATTGTCCGTGAAGCCAGTCATGAGTTTTTTATCTTTATGTAGCTCAAAAAGAACTTCTCTGCGACGACCCAGAAATTGACTATAAAAAGAGCGTTTCTTTTTCTCGGAAAGTATTCGCAACATCTCGTTACGGCGGCGGCGTTCTACGACGGGCACAATTCCCTCCATATCTGCTGCAGGTGTGTTTGGTCGTTCGGAATAAGTAAACACGTGCAGGTAAGTGATGTCGAGATCAACAAGGAAGTTATAAGTTACCAAAAAATCTTCTTCTGTTTCTCCAGGGAAGCCAACAATCACATCGACACCAATAGCACAATGAGGCATCAGGTACTTGATTTTCTGCACACGCTCCGCATACAGCTCCCGCTTATATCGGCGGCGCATCATTTTGAGCTGTTTATTATTCCCGGACTGTAGCGGCATATGAAAATGCGGCACAAACAAATCAGATTGCGCAACAAATTCAATCACTTCGTCCGTACAAAGATTTGGTTCGATAGAGGATATTCTAAACCGTTCAATCCCTTCAACTTCATCTAAGGCGTTGATGAGGTCGATAAACATAGCGTCCTTTTTTGGCTTGATACCTTCTATCACTTCTGTTCCATTACCGAAATCTCCGATATTCACGCCAGTCAATACGATTTCTTTGACGCCAATTTCTGCGATCTTTTGGGCATTGGCAACGACATTCTCCACCGTATCGCTTCTGCTTTTACCTCTTGCCAGCGGAATAGTACAAAAAGTACATTTATAATCACAGCCATCCTGGACTTTTAGAAAAGAACGGGTACGGTCTCCAAAAGAAAAAGCATTAGTAAAGATATTCGCTTCCTGAATCGCTCCGGCCTGCACCATTCCTTTGTCCGGAGATTTGGACAGATCATCAATATAATCCAGGATTTTAAACTTCTCAGCAGCACCAAGTACCAAATCTACACCCGGAATATCTGCAATCTCCTGCGGCTTCAACTGCGCATAACATCCTACCACCACTACAAAAGCGCCCGGCGAATATTTTAATGCCCGGCGAACAATCTGCCGACATTTCCGATCCGCAAATTCAGTAACCGAACAGGTATTGATTACATAGATATTTGCCCCTTCTTCAAATTTGATTTCTGAATAGCCACTATCCTCAAACAATCTGCCAATAGAGGAGGTCTCCGAGTAATTGAGTTTACAACCCAATGTATAAAATGCTACTGTCCGTGGTGTTGCCATAATTATGTAGCGGGTAATTTTATTTGCCCGGGTGTTGATGAAAAAAGTATCTTAATACCGTTTAAAAAATAAATCCGCTATTCCGAAAGAGGGTTTTATTATTTGAACAATACTTAAAACATACAAAGTTAGGCAGGATGAATAATAAATACGAGCAAAAAGAGGATTATTTTCAAAAAGCATCCTTCAGCTTCTTTTTCAAAGCAAACAACTCATCCCGATACTGAGCAGCTGTAATAAAATCCAAATCCTTAGCGGCAGCTTTCATTTTTCGCTCGGTATTGGCCACCAGTTTTTCCAGTTGATCTCGAGACATATAGCTAATCACAGGGTCGGCAGCGATACTTGGCTCATCGGATTCAATGTAGGCATTGGGCACTATACCCCTGACATCAAGGATAGATTTAGAACTAAGGATTTCGGCTTTTGATTTTGTAACAGTACGAGGAGTGATGCCATGTTCGTCATTATAGGCGATCTGGATTGAACGACGCCTATTAGTCTCGTCGATGGTCATTTGCATAGAATTGGTGGTTTTGTCAGCATAAAAAATGACCAGGCCATTGGCGTTTCGGGCAGCTCGTCCGGCCGTCTGTGTCAGCGAGCGGGCATTCCTCAAAAAACCCTCCTTGTCGGCATCAATGATTGCCACTAAAGAAACTTCCGGTAAGTCCAAACCCTCTCTTAATAAGTTCACCCCGATGAGCACATCAAACCCTCCCAGCCTCAAATCCCGGAGTATTTCTACCCGTTCCATGGTGTCTACTTCTGAGTGGATATACCGACACTTCACGTCCAGCTTGGCCATATACTTTGAAAGCTCCTCTGCCATCCTCTTGGTTAATGTAGTGACCAGCACTCGTTCTCCAGCTTTGATTCGTTGATCGATTTCTTCCAGGAGGTCATCAATCTGATTTAAACTAGGCCGCACTTCAATCGGCGGATCTAATAGCCCGGTTGGCCGGATAATCTGTTCAACGATGACTCCACCCGTTTGCTCCAGTTCATAATCTGCCGGAGTTGCACTGACATAGACAATTTGATTGATCAGTGTTTCAAATTCCCCGAAATTGAGTGGGCGATTATCCATTGCCGAAGGTAGCCTAAAACCGAAGTTGACCAGATTCAATTTTCGGGCGCGGTCTCCACCCCACATTCCACGAACCTGCGGAAGGGTCGCATGGCTTTCGTCAACGATCATTAGATAATCATCAGGGAAATAATCCAGCAAACAAAACGGCCGTGTTCCGGGGTCTCTGCCATCAAAAAACCGGGAGTAGTTTTCTACCCCATTACAATAGCCTAGCTCTTTGAGCATTTCGACATCAAACGCGACTCGCTCTTTAATTCGTTTCGCTTCAGGGTGTTTGCCTTCTGACTCAAAATATTTTTCCTGTCTATAAGCTTCGTCCTCAATATCTTTGATGATACCATAAATCCGGTCTTTCGGGGCAATGTATAGATTCGCAGGAAAGATTGCAGCATCGGAGACCGTTTCGATTCGCTTACCACTTTCTATTTCAATCCGTTCGATCTCTTCTATTTCATCACCAAAGAAAATCACCCGATAGCCGTAATCCACATAAGGCAAATTGATATCTACCGTGTCGCCTTTGACTCTGAAAGTCGCCCGGTCAAAAGTGATTTCAGTACGAGAGTAAAGACTATCCACCAAACTATACAGAAAGGTGTTCCTCGAAACGGTTTGCCCCTGACTGATCCGGATAATTCCGAGCTTATAATCTTCCGGATTTCCCATCCCGTAAATACAGGACACGGAAGCCACGACAATAAGGTCTCTTCTCCCCGAGAGAAGCGAAGAAGCCGTTCGAAGACGAAGTTTATTTACTTCTTCATTGATGGCCAGGTCTTTCTCAATAAAAGTATCCGAGACCGCCATATATGCCTCGGGTTGATAATAATCGTAATAAGAAACAAAATACTCTACCGCATTCTCCGGAAAGAAATCACAAAACTCACCGTAAAGCTGAGCAGTCAGGGTTTTATTATGAGTCAAAACCAAGGTCGGTCGGTTGAGTTCCTTAATTACATTAGCCATTGTAAAAGTCTTCCCGGATCCGGTAACCCCCAATAAGCATTGTGCCTTTTCACCGGCATTGATGCCATCGATCAATTGTTTGATCGCCTGGGGCTGATCGCCAGTAGGTTGAAAAGGAGAAATAAGGTTAAAGCCCATGAATAGTATATTCGAAAGTAGGGAATAGATAGTAGAATAGTCTCGGATTCTACCTTCCCGCTACGGATTATTTAATAAATATTTGATCTTGCTGCTTCGATTTGTACGCTCAATGTAAAACTACAAGAAGAGCATAAAAAAGTAAAACAATAATCTTAAAATTTAATCTGCCCACTTGTATAGCTAGTAATCTCGTAAAAAAAACGTCAAAATATCCACCCTTAGCAGAGTGCCACTGCCCGCAGGCCCTATCACTTCATGACGTCAGTCATGACTATCACTTCCCGTACGGGACTATCACTTCCTGACGCCAGTTTTTTGACGCCAGTCACCCCCCCTCAAACCGCTTTTTTCACATAATACATATCGATCTGCCCTTTATTCTTTGCGGCTATTTTACCCCGATAATCACAGACAAATTTGTATTTTATCTGATTATAAGTCGTGGCGGACACGTTTACTTTTCCTTCCTCACAATTAGTCTCCAGGCGCGAAGCGATATTGACGGTATCTCCCCAGATATCATAGGCAAATTTATTGACACCTACCACGCCGGCAACGACGGGCCCGGTATGAATACCAATCCTGGCTTCAAAGAATTGCAAGCCTTTTCTTGATTGTTCTTTTTTATAATCTTCCAAAAACTCTTGCATTTCCAGCGCAGCTTTTACAATCTCCGTAGGAATTGTTTTTCGATTGACAAGCCCCGAAGCACACATGTAAGCATCACCGATCGTTTTGATTTTTTCGATAGCAGGATATTGTGAAATGATAAAATCAAAGCCTCGAAAGCAGTAGTCTAATTCCTTTACTAATTGTTCTGGAGTAAGTCGTTCAGAGATGGCAGTAAACCCTTTAAAATCCGCAAGAAGCACAGAGGCGTCATTAAACTTTTGTGCTTTAGCTTTGCCATTCTCTTTGAGCTCTTCCGCGATATTGGCCGGGAGGATGTTTAAGAGTAATTCGTCAGAGCGTTGCCGCTCGTCAGCTATGACTTTGTTTTGCTCTTCCAACTTATTATGTGCACTTCTTTTAGTGCGGTATCGGGAATAGGAGACAATAGCTAATAAAATCATAAACAAAGAAGCGACTCCTGCTAATATTAAATAACCCTCGCTTTCTTTTTTATCTAGTGCCGCTTGGGTTAGTTCCAGTTTTTTCTCATTTAATAAAGCGCGTTGTTCTAAATCTGCCCGCTTCAAGTGTTGCACTTCCTTTTCCCTGCGTTTTGCTCTTCCTTCTGCTTCCTTTTTGGCTTCTGAAAGATTGGCTAATGCTTCTTCATTCATCGTAATGACACTATCGGCCTGCACTTTTTCCTGGACGAGGACTTCCTGCTTTTTTGTCAATTCAGATTTGTCATTAGAAAGCGAATTTTTTTCTCTTTCCAGTCGGGCAATCTCCGCTTCCAGATCCCTCTTTTCACTTTCCATGTTTTTTGTTTCCTTCTCCAGGACTACTTTCTGTGTACTAAAAGTACGTTCCAATTTGCTAAGGCTATTTCCTCCTTTACTAAAATAATCAAAGGCTTCCTGATAAATTTCAGAAGCTCTTCGGTAGTTTCGTTGCTGAGTAGCCAACTTACTTCTTTCGTTTACGCTTTTTATAATGAGGTCAGAGTCTTTTGCTTCTTTAGCGTAATTCAGGGTAGTTTTAAGCCAAATTTCCGTATTGGAATTATCTCTGCGTTTTTTATAAGAGCTGGCCAGCACATAGGCAGATTGTGCTGCCATACCATAGCTTTTCTGGCTTCCGGCAATATCAAAGGCTTTACGGGCGTATCCTCCAGCTTTTTTATCATCTTTACCCAATAGTGCTTCTGCAAGATCGAGCTGGATACTCATTCTTTCATCTTGAGAAGTGGCCAGCTTTAGGTTTTCTTCCAAATCTTTAACGGATTGTGCTGCTCCCAAAAAAGCACAACACAGCAAGAATAGGATAAAAGGTGTTTTCATAATAATAAGATTGCTTATTGGTTGTAAAAATACAAACTCTAACCGTATGAACTACTTGATTATAAGAAAAAGATACTCAATGATTTTGGGTGCATGACATATTGCCAGAAACTTGATTCAAGCTATTAGCTCTTAGCTTTTAGCCGTTAGCTTCCCTCAGACGCGTTTTAGGACGCGAGAAAAGGAAGCTAACGGCTAAAAGCTAAAAGCCGCAAATATATCCCGCACTCAATTATTTTTATACCTTAAAACAGAATTCGTATTAATCTGTTATCTGATTATCTTGTTTTCAATACAGGAATCAAGCAAA
>JBLHJZ010000337.1:0-5819 GCA_047619515.1 Saprospiraceae bacterium
AAAAAATCACGGAATAAAATCCGTGTTAATCCTTGTAATTCGTGGCAAAAGAAAAAAAAGGAGCAAACTAATTTACAAAGATAGAACCCCCAAATCATAGGCATATCATTGCACAAACATTAAACTATATAATTTTAGCCAAAAGCTCGGTTGGGCTAACAGCAAATTTTGGAGCTTCAAGTTTTCAATAAAAAAGATTAGTGAAATAATTTTTAGCCACGGATTACACAGATTTTTACGGATTTCTAAATCCGTGTAATCTGTGGCTAAGAGAAAAAAATATGGGCAATTACTTCTTCGGAGGCGCCGAAGGCCGGATTTCAATCTTACTAGGCAATGACCTCGGAGGCATCGTCAACAAATCCACGCACAATTTTCCAATATCCTCAGGCTGGATCTTCCACGCATCAGCGTCAGAAGGTTGATGGTCATTAAAATGAGTAGCCACAGACCCCGGCATAATCGTCGTCACTTTTACCCCCTCCTGTCTGACATCCATCATGACCGCCTGTGTAAAACCTACCAGGCCGAATTTACTGGCATTATAAGCAGCGCCAGTGGGAAAAAAATTAGTCCCTGCCAGACTTGCAATCGTGATCAGATAGCCTTTTGAAGCGATAAGCGCATCCAATGAAGCTTTGGTACTATTAAATACCCCGGTGAGGTTGATATCCATGACCTCGTTCCATTGCTGATGCGTCATCTCCTGGATCGGTGCGAAATGTCCAACCCCGGCATTGGCGATCATCGCATCTACCTTTCCCCATTTGTCGAGGACAGTTTGTACGACCTTCTTCTCGTCTTCATAATTCCGGACATCGGAAGCGATACCGATTACCCGATCTGAGTCAGTACTCAGCGCCTGGGCAGCTTTATCTGCTGCTTCCTGGCTTCTACTGGTGATGGCCACTTTCATTCCTTCGGCAAGGCAGGCTGCTGCGATACCGTATCCGATTCCTTTTGATCCACCGGTAATGATGGCGACTTTGTCTTTTAGCATGTTTTTGTTTTTTTGTTATTGTTAACCTCAGCTTTTCTCTGTTTCTCTCCAGTTTTAAAAAAAAATTATTGAAAAAAGGAGGTTCGCAGAGGGTTTAAAGAGATTCTTACAAAACCCTTACAAATGTAATTTGTTCAAAAAGTAAAATTATAATTAGTTTTGGTATTTTTGGACTTCAGATAGCTTATATGATTTTAAAAAGAATAAACCTTTGTCTTCTTGGCCTATTGATATCCAGCTTTGGATTTTCCCAAACAGCACTATCTCCCCGTATCGCCAACTATGATATACAAGTAGAACTGGATGTGGCTAATAAAAAACTCTACGGAAAACAGACCCTTCTTTGGCAGAATCCATCCACCGATACGATTTTTGAATTGCAATATCACCTCTATCTCAATGCCTTTAAAAACTCTGAGTCCACTTTTCTCAGGGAGCGGAGCAATTTCAGTCTCCTGGATACTGATCAGCAGGAGTGCGTCTGGAGTTGGGTAGATGTTCAAAAAATAACGGATGAATATGGGAATGATCTTACGGGCAATATGGCCTATATCCAACTGGATGACGGGAATGAAAACGATCAGACCGTATTGCGGGTTCCATTGACAAAACCTGTGCTGCCGGGCGGAAGTATCAAAGTCAATCTGGACTGGGTAACGAAAATCCCCAAGGTGATGCCACGAACAGGATATAATAAAGACTATTACTTTATGGTGCAGTGGTTTCCAAAGGTCGGTGTATACGAACCGGCGGGAATGCGGTATGCAACGACCGGACAATGGAATTGCCACCAGTATTTTTCCAATGGAGAGTATTATTCGGATTTCGGAAATTATAAAGTGGATATCACCGTCCCAAAAAATTATATCGTCGGCGCCAGTGGTTCATTGAAAAATGAAATGACGAGCGGAGAGAAAAAAACTTATACCTACCAAATTGATGATGTGATTGATTTTGCCTGGACGGCTTCACCACATTATATCGAAAAAACTACAAAGTGGAAAAATGTCGATATCCGCTTACTTTCCTATCCTGACCACGAACACTTTGCGGAGCGGTATTTTGTAGCGGTAAAAAATGCGTTTGAATATCTGGATCAATATGTTGGCGAATACCCTTATTCGACTTTGACAATCATCGATCCACCCATTCATGGTATATTTACCTCTGGTATGGAGTACCCGACTTTGATTACGACGCTGAGTGCTTGCTTTTTGCCTAAAGGAATCAAGACTACGGAGATTATTGTCGTACATGAATTTATCCATCAGTACTTCATGCAAATGGTGGCGACCAACGAACAGGAAGAACCCTGGATGGATGAAGGGATTACCACTTATTATGAAGGTAAGATCATGGATAATTATTATGGTGAAAAAACTTCTACCATAGACTTTTTTGGTATCAGAGTAGGCAATACCGAAGCTAACCGCGCTGGTTTTTTTAGTATCGCTAATCCTAAAATCGGAGATAATTCCTATTTTGCCCGGGACTTTAAACATGGCGGCTATGGGCCGATTTCTTATAACAAAACGGCTTTGTGGCTGGAAACGTTGGAAGGAATAGTGGGCATCAATACGATGGATAAGATCATGAAAACTTATTTCGAACGCTGGAAATTTAAGCATCCATGTGGCCGGGATTTTATTGAAGTGGTCAACGATGTGGTGAAGCAAGAAAAAGGAAATCGCTTTGGCGAAAACATGAATTGGTATTTCGATCAGGTATTATATGGTTCTGAATTATGTGATTATAAAATCGCTGCAATTTCTCATCAGAAGATTAAAAAACGGACAGGTTTTTTTGATGATCTGGAAAACTGCGAATTTGCACAAGACAGCGATGACCAACAGCCGGATTATGAGGCTAAAGTTATATTGCACCGCTTGGGAGAGGTGAAGTTGCCGATAGAAATTCTTGTTCAATTTGATGATGGCAGCACGATCACAGAGCACTGGAACGGAATGGCAAGGAGTACAGAGTTTGTTTATACCGGAAAAAAGAAAATCGAATATGCAGAGATTGATCCAGACCGAAAAATATATCTTGATAAAAATTTCCTAAATAACAGCCTGACTACGAAACCGCAGCGGAAAAGTGTCCGGAAGTATTTTAGCCAATTTATGGGTTGGGTGCAAAATACGATGTTGAGTCTTAGTGCTTTAATATGAAATCAATACAAGCGTATCTCAAAGGCTGGTCTTCTCTGTTTCGCTATAAGTGGATGTGGGTACTTATATATTTCTCGAATTTTATCCTGGCCTTTTTAGCAGCGATCCCGGTTTCCGGATTTTTGGGAAATACCGTCGGGCACTCCCTGTCTTTGGGACGAAGCGTTGCCGGTTTTGATTATATCTTTCTCTATGAGTTGATGAATGAATATCGCGACTTGATTATTTCGATCCTCAATCAGTCTGTTTTATTTGTTTTACTATTTCTCTTACTTTCCGTTTTTCTGATAGGTGGTATTTTAAATATTTTCAAAAAAGATCAGGAACGTTTTAGCTTTAATGTTTTTTTAAAAGGCTGCGCTAAATATTTTTGGCGGTTATTTCGACTCAGCGTTTATTTTATCATCATTCAGGCAATTGTGCTGGCCATATTCTTTTTTATTTTTTCAGCTATGTGTAATGGCTTGAATCCCTTTGAAATGGAAAGTGACAAGCAGATAATTAACGCTTTTATGCTTTTAGCTCCGATTTATGTATTTCTTTTTACCATGATTTCGATGATTCAGGATTATTCGAAAATTCACCTGGTTCACGAGGATCCGAGCTTACTTTTCAAAACCTTTAAGGAAAGCATTAAATTAGTATTCAAAAATTTTTGGCGGTTTTTCTTTTTATACCTGCTCAATATATTGACGCTACTGGCAAGTTTCGGAATCTACTGGTTTTTAAAAGGCCTCTTTGATGCATCGACGATGATTACTGTTTTTCTGATGTTGGTCGTGATACAATTTTTTGTCATCGCCCGGGTAGGTGCCAAGCTGCTGAATCTTTCAAGTGCTACTTATTTGTACAAAGAGACTAGAAGGAATTAGGAATGAAGAATAAGGATTTAGGATTAGTCCTCTTCATCAAAACCCTGGGAGATTTGATTTTTTAATTTAATACCAAAGAAATACACCATTGCAATTTTGACCCTTTGACCTTTGACCTTTGACCTTTGACCATATAATAAAATTGAAACTCTTCTGCTAAAAATACCACCATCATGAAAGCCATCATCTGCAAATCCTACGGTCTCCCCAACACCCTCGTCTACGAAGAAATCCCTAGCCCGATTCCCGGCCCGAAAGAAGTCCTCGTCAGCGTAAAAGCCTGCAGTATCAACTTCCCCGATACCCTGATTATCCAGGGACTTTACCAATTTAAACCTGAATGCCCATTCACACCCGGAAGTGATATTGCCGGAGTCGTCAAAGCCGTCGGTGACCAAATCAAACACCTCAAGCCAGGCGACGAAGTTTTTGGAATGGTACCTTTTGGTGGATTCGCAGAAGAAGTATTGGTTCCGAAAAACACTTGCTTTCCAAAACCTCCGGGTATGAGTTTCGAACTCGCAGCGTCCTTTCTCATGACCTATGGAACTTCCTACCATGCACTAAAAGATCGGGCGCAGATTAAAGAAGGGGAAACGCTCCTCGTACTCGGTGCCGCCGGTGGCGTAGGCTTAGCAGCTGTTGAACTCGGAAAATTAATGGGCGCAAAAGTCATCGCTGCCGCCTCTACTGATGAAAAACTCGCACTTTGCAAAGAATACGGAGCTTCCGAAACTATCAATTATAAAACCGAAGACCTCCGTGCAAGACTAAAAGAAATCACCGAAGGAAAAGGCGTCGATGTGGTTTACGATCCCGTCGGAGGCCAATATTCCGAACTCGCTTTCAGGTCTACTGCCTGGAATGGTCGTCACCTGGTTGTCGGTTTCGCCGCCGGGGATATTCCAAAGATTCCACTGAATCTCCCTTTACTCAAAGGCAGTCAAATCGTTGGTGTCTTTTGGGGAAGATTCGCCACGGAATACCCGAATGAAAATATTGCCAATACCATGCAACTGGTCCAATGGCAGGCTGAAGGAAAGATCAATCCACATATCCATGCGACCTATCCCTTGGCTGATACTGCCAAAGCATTAGAGGAAATTTTAGCTCGAAATGTAAAAGGAAAAGTGATTATTAAAATCTGATGTGGTTGATATCTTTTCAAACTACAGAAACAGAGAAGCGCTGAGAGGAGTGTGAAACTTTTTTTAAAAAAATACCCCCTCCGGAACTTTTAAAAATAATCCACAGTTTATCCCCTTGTATTTATTAAAAAATATAAAAATGATGCTAACATTTTTTAGTAAAAACAAGACTGATCAAGTCCGCAAAGTGGAATTGCTCAGATTCTAATAGCCTACTTCAAAGGAGTTCATGGCCGTTAGATCGCTATGAGTCTATTCCTTTTCTCGACTCGCAAGCTCTCCTTCGATAAACTCAGGACATGGCTCAAAAGGACACATTTCTAATTTTAAATTAATCAAGCTCTGGGGGTTGGAAGCGTCGCAGTCGTCATGTGATGACATTATGACCTGGGAAGGACAAGGTTCGACACCTTGGATTAAATAAAATAGCTAAGTTATTAAGGGGTCAAGTTGTCAAGTGGCTGGCGTTTCTTGACAGCTTGACAACTTGACTCCTTGAAGAGACCTGGACTTTAAGTGATAGGGTGACTGGATACTCTTAATCTATCGAATACCGAATCCCCAAATATCCCATCGCTCCATTGATCGGTGCGTAGATATGCGTAGCATCAAAGTGTTCGCCAAAAGG
>JBLHJZ010000338.1:0-5812 GCA_047619515.1 Saprospiraceae bacterium
TTGATAATCTTTCTAATATTCCGGAAGGAACAGTAATTGTTAATATTAAAACCGAAAAAGAATCTATTTCAGGAAAAATGATTAAAATAAAAGCCATAACGTTCTAAATGCCAAAGAAAACCCTTATGTTTAATAACAATAAGGGTTTTCCTTATTTATAATAATCCCATAATGAAAAACATATTTCTAGCCTTAGCTATCATTCTGTTTACCACTACCTCTGGTTATACACAAATTATCTACGTCGATTCAAGTGCAATCTCAGGTCTGAATACCGGAGAGACTTGGGAAGACGCTTTTTTAAATTTACAATCAGCGACACAGTCTGCTATGGACGGCCAGGAAATCTGGGTGGCTAAGGGAACCTACCTGCCAACTTCTGGAAATGACAAAGCCCTTTATTTTGAACTAAAAAGCGGTGTCCGGTTATTGGGAGGATTCGAAGGGGATGAAGTAGATGCTTCTCAACGAGACTGGAACGAAAACGAAACCATACTGAGTGGAGATATTGGGGTGCCAGGCGATTCAACGGATAACGCTTATACTATTCTTTATGCAGCCTTTACAGATACTACAACGACAGTGGATGGATTTATATTCGAAGGAGGGCATGCAGAAAATGATACAGCAATAATTTCATTTATGAGCCCTAAAAAGAATGGAGGCGCTATTTATCTAAACGGAAACGGGGGATATGCAGCATTGAATATTTTGAATTGCGAAATGAGAAATTGTAGTGCCAAATCTAATGGCGGCGCAATTTACTTAAATGGTTTAAACGGAACTATTGGTATTATCATTGATGCTTGTGAAATGCAAAATAATAAAGCTGCCAGAGGTGGAGCAATTTATCAGACAGGAGAAGTGGTTGAATATTTTGGAAATAAAATTCTAAACTCGAAATTTGAAAATAACTCAATTAATGGGGGAACAGGAGGCGCAATTTGTATTGAAAATATTGGAGGAGAAGTAGCCTATAAAATCCAGAACTGTTTATTCCTTTCGAATAGTGCTTTAGTGACCATTGGTGGCGGTGCCATAACTTATCATAATGCATTTGTTTCAAGTGATAATTCTCTGTTAATTGATAGTTGTCAGTTTAAAAAAAATCGTGCAACTAATGATGGAGCCGCTATTTTATACTTGAATTCCTTTGACGGGGCAGAATCTTTCCTGGTTAATAATTGTGAGTTTATTGAGAACTCAGGATCAAGTTCTATTACTGTTTATAATTTAGAGGATTATAATGAAAGGATAAATATTAAAAATTCACGATTTAAAAATACTACATCTATCAGAGGATATATTAATGAGGTTTCTAATTGTATTTTTGAAAATAACTCAGGGGCATATTCTGGATCGCTTGGATTTGGAGATGAACAATTTCCTGCAAATATTAACAACTGTACTTTTTTTACAAATGATTCTACTAAAAATAATGGTATCCACACTAATCATGAATTAATTATAAACAACTCCATTTTTTATACCGATTTTAATGCTGAGCATATCATAGTACAATCATCTAATTATTTAACCCTCAACAACTGCCTGCTAACCCTCCCTACTTGCGATACCGCAATTGTAATATCCAACGACAGCCTACTCACCTGCAACAACCTAATCCTAAACGCAGCCCCATTATTTAGAGATACTGCTACCGGAGATTTTAGTCTGCTTGCTTGTTCCCCTGCGATAGATGCCGGGGACAATAGTTTTTATGATTTTATAGAAAACCCAAGGGACTTTGATGGTAGCGAGAGATTGATTAATGGGGCGATTGATATTGGGGCGCATGAATCGCCCGTTACCTTGACGGTTGATAGTGTGGCTAATGCAGCTTGCTATAGTGATAGTACTGGGATCGTGTTTCCTGTTTTTAACGGCCCTGCTCCTTATGAATATGCATGGAGTAATGGGCAAGCTATCGGGGATGATATTGAGAATCTCGAAGCGGGGATTTATCAATTGACTGTGACGGATGCTAATGATTGTTCGGATAGTATCTTTTTTGAGATTTTAGAGCCAGACCCTATCGTAATTGCTTATACTACAGATTCTATTTCCTGTCACGACAGCCTTGATGGATATGCTAATTCTCTAAGCAGCGGTGGAGTGGCACCCTATATTACAAATTGGGAAAATGGAGAGACGGGCAATGAAGTATTCGCATTAGGGGAAGGGTACAATCTAATCTCTGTTACCGATGCGGAGGGCTGTATGATTATAGATAGTGTTTATATTGGTGAACCATTACCGATCAATATAGTTGGTAATATCATAGATGCTTCTGGGGCTAATACGCAGGATGGAAGTGTCGAAGTGACTAATATTATTGGAGGCACTCCACCTTATGAGCTACTTTGGAGTAATGGTGAAACTACCGGACTAATCGAAAATCTACTCCCCGGTGATTATTTACTTACGGCAAGTGATGCGAATGGCTGTACCTATATGGGGGTTTTCATCGTGAGTTTTTTAGATGCTATAAAAACCATTGAGGAAAATGAAATCCGTGTTTTCCCGAATCCGGTCATTGCATCAGCGGAAATTTATTTCATCTTGCCTAAAAAATGGGAATCTGCGCAGGTATTTATTTATGACGGAATAGGCAAGTTGATCAAAAATCAGGAAGGAGAACAAATCGATACGAATACTTTGATGGTGAAATGTCCTGATCAAGAAGGTTTGTTTTTATTTGAATTTCGATATGCAGCACAGGTGATTTTTAAGAAGGTGATGGTGGTATCGGGTAATTGAGAAAGGAGCTGCTCTTAGCTGTTTTATACAGACACGGATTTCCGCTAATTACAAGAATTAATTTTTGCAGAGCAGCTATAATTCGTGTAATTAGCGAGAATCTGTGTCAAAAAAAATAAAACATTATGGTCGCCAAAGACATTGGCTACATAAAAAATAAGCGTTTTTCAGCGTCAAAAAATATTTTTTTTTAATTTATTTCTGCAACACCACTTCTCTGGTAAACACCTTCCCATCTTGCTCAAATGAAAGAAGAAGAATACCATTAGCTGCACTTTTTAATTCCAGATCAGTAACTTTAATTTCGTGACCATTAAACACTTTTTGGTAAAGCTGCTTCCCGGTGTTATCTCTAATCGTTATAGTTGTCGGCGCATCGTTTTTAGAGTATAGATTCATGTTGATGGTTCCATTAGTTGGATTAGGGTAGACATCCACTTTTTCGAAATCGGAATTTTGATCAACGGCTGGTTGTTCTCTTTCAGCCGCTTTTTTTTCACTCACTTTTTTATCAGAAGAAGTTGAAGAATCCAATTTGAATTTTACCGGAAGGTTGAATTGCACATTGACCGCTTTTCCACCTTGCTTACCCGGTGTCCAGGGATCAAGATCCGTGTTCATCAGATTGACCACTTTTAATACTTCTTCGTTAGTGCCACCTCCGATTGATCTCAGGATTTTCGGATTTTCGACAGTACCCTCTTTTGTGATCACAAAACTAACTACCACCGTACCTTCTATTGCGGACTCTTTTGCTTCTTTGGGATACTTGAGGTTTGTAAAAATAAAGGTCATCAATTCTTTGTTGGACGTTTCTCTGTCAGAAGTGCCTGGAAATAGGGGCATTTCTTCTACGTTTATAAAAAGTTCATCGTCTACTGGAACTGGGGAAGAAGGTGGAATATTTTCCTGACTTTGTCCGATTTTATTAATTGCCTTTTTCTTGGTATTGATTAGTAATACTCCATTCTTGCCTTTCTCTCCGTATTTAGCGATGGCCTCTTCTCCTTTTAACACCTTTATGTCTTCTATCTGGCTTGGGTCGATATTTTGTTCCGTATTGATTTGTACCCCATCAAGAATCATCAATACCCCATACGGGAATACCTTTTTCCTTATTTCACTTAGATTGTTGTCAAGCTCCTTTTCCTTAGAAGCACCGCCTTCCAGCTTGAATTTCACAGGAAGGTTAAATTTAACTCTTACATTTTCTCCTCTTTGTTTTCCTGGGATAAAACTCGGCATTGAATTAACCACTCTGAGCACTTCTTCATCGCATCCATTTCCGATAGACCGTAGAATATCTGGATTGGAAATGCTACCATCTTTTTCAATAATAAAACTAACTACTATGGTTCCTTCAGTTCCTGATTTTCTTGCTTCCGCCGGGTATTTTATATTAGTATAAATATGCTGTAGCATTTTTTGATCCGCACAATTTTTTCGTTCAGCTATAGGTAAGTCTTCGCAACCTTCAAAACGAGGCATCTCTTCAACCACCTGAAAGATTTCATCTGTCCCTGCTGTTGGAGGAATACTGTCCGTGACAATCGATTGATCAATAGCGGTTTTAGGAATATCCGCAAAACTATTTTTTGCAGAAATAGAAAAAAACAAAATAAGGGCAAGGGGTAATATTGCAGTATACTTCAGTAAGGCATATTGTTGTGATTTGGATCTAGTCATCATTAGAATACGTTTTTTTAATTGTGAATGAATAAAATTATTTGCCTGAGCAATCTGAAGTCCGGACTGTGATTGCCTGAGCAGTAATTGGCCATATTTTTTGGTGGGAGTATCTTTTAAAACGGCCTCATCAGCCAGATACTCGTGGATGTTTTTAAGGGCATTTTTATATAAAAAAATAAAAGGACTGCACCATAGAAATATACATAACAATTCGGTGATCAATACATCTATGCTATGTTTGCCATTAATATGATTCAGTTCGTGGCGCAATATTTTTTCATTTTCTTCTTTTTCGAAAACCACCTCCTTACTCCAAAACAGATAATCCATAAAAGAAAAAGGGAGATGAACAGTATTCGTTTCTACTAAGAAATAATGGCTCTTTCGGGTAATCTTTCCCTGGTAAGCCAATCGGATAATCTGACTCATACCGTAGATAAACCGACTGGCAAAAAATAAAACCCCCAGCCAGTAAATACTTATTAGTACCAATTGGATACTCCAGCTTTCATTTACCGGAGTGATCACGATTTCCTGCAAATTAGTTTCAAGCGCTTGGGCAGTGACCGTTATGGTTTCGAGATAATAAGCAGGATTTAATAATTCGAATTGTTGCCCTGAAGTAAACTGAAACTCAATCAAGGGGATGAAGAGTCCGGCAAAAAGGGTAGTAAGCAGATACCAGCGATTGGTATTGAAAAAGGTTTCTTTTCCGAGCCATGTTGCATAAAGCAGATAGAATAAGCCCCAACAAATGGTGACTTGAATAAGATAGTTAATCATGATCGTTCGTTTTATTATTTTCGAAATCCTGGAGCAGTTTGGATAGCTCTTCCCTGTCGATCTTTTCCTCTTTGACCAGGTAGGAGACCAGTTCATTCATGGAGCCTTCGAAATAATCACTGACAAATTTTTTGAGTGTTCGGCGGCTGTAATCGGCCTTACTGACTATTGGGAAATACTCGTAAGTTCGACCATAGGCCTTGTGATCGAGAAAGCCCTTCTCCTCCAAGATGCGAACGATAGTGGAAATGGTGCTATGAGGAGATTTTTCTCCGCCGGTTTCTTTTTGGATATGATCACGGATATCACTTACGGTACAGCGTTCGAGCTGCCAGATGATCTGCATGATGTCTTCTTCTGCTTTTGTTAGTGGTTTCATATGCTAAAATTTAGTCAATACTGATTTTTTTTTACAAGTAGTTAAGGAGGGTTAAGGGCTTTTGATTCTTAACCCTCCTTATTTCCTTTAACCACTTGTTTTCCTCTGATAGATAATTTCTTTCAATTGCCCAATTCTTTTCTTAGAATATTCCCGGTATTATCAATTCAATTCCCTTTTTATAGGCTGCGTCAATATCAA
>JBLHJZ010000339.1:0-5804 GCA_047619515.1 Saprospiraceae bacterium
CCCGAAAACTTTTCCGAGTTAGGGGAATCAGTAATGGGACAAGTCGATATGAATGATCTTTTTCCGGAAGGGAATCATGATGAAGATAAAGAGAATAGTGATGGATAGTTATCATGATCCTGTGCTGTTAAATGAAAGCGTTGAAGCTTTAAATATAAAAAAAGAGGGAATATACGTCGATGCTACTTATGGTGGAGGCGGACACTCCCGATTGATTTTACAAAAACTAGGTGCTAAAGGGCACTTACTTGGTTTCGACCAGGATGAAGACACTTTATCGAATGTAACAGAGAATGAGCAATTTACCTTTGTTCACCACAATTTTAAACATCTTAAGCGATTCCTGAGACTACATGCTTTTCAACAAGTAGACGGGATTCTCGCTGACCTGGGGGTTTCTTCCCATCAGTTAAATGATGCTGATCGTGGTTTCTCTTTTCGATTTGATACTGACCTTGATATGCGAATGAACCAACAAGGCGATTTAACCGCAGCTGACATTTTAAATGATTATGATGCAGATGCCCTCCAACAGGTTTTTAGCTTATATGGTGAAGTTAGAAATTCCAAATCTTTAGCACAGCGGATTGTTGATGAACGAAAATCCCTACCGCTGAAAAGAATTGGAGATTTCCTACAATTGGTCGGGCCACTGGTTAGAGGTAATCGAAACCGATACTTAGCTCAGGTTTTTCAGGCATTACGGATTGAAGTCAATGATGAAATCGGAGCATTGAAAACTTTTTTGGAAGAAGCGCTTCAGGTTTTAAAACCCGGAGGAAGACTGGTGGTTATTTCTTATCATTCTTTGGAAGATCGCCTGGTAAAGAATTTTTTTAAAAGTGGAAATTTTACCGGAGAACTTATCAAGGATTTTTATGGAAATATTGAAAGGCCTTTTAATATAATAACTAAAAAAGCTTTCATTCCTTCGCAGGAGGAAATAAAAATAAATCCCCGGGCAAGAAGTGCCAAAATGAGGGTCGCAGAAAAAATATAACTTCTGCAAGTTTATACTCAGCCATAAGCTTAGTCGAAGGTTAGATCAGGTAGTATAAATTGAAGATAGACAATAACGACAAATTTTTAACTTGTCTATTTAAGATAGCTTATTAAAAAGCTGTACTCCAAGGGATTAAAGGGGATAAATAGCAAAGCAAAATATTAATGTGTCTTTTTGAGCGAATGCAATGAGTCGAAAAAAAACATTCAAAGATTACACTGACCTGGGAAGTATTAGTGCTGAGTTAGTACTAAAAAACTTTCCCTTTGTATTCTTTATAAGTTTTTTAGCAATGATATATATCGCAAATGCTCATTATTCTGAAAAACAAGTTAGACAGATTCAAGATGCTCAGGCTGAGCTTAAACAGATGCGGTGGAAATATATGTCTTTGAAATCTGAGTTTACCTTTAAGGCCAAAAGGTCAGAAGTTGTAAAACTGGGAAAAGATATAGATTTGAAATCTAATAATAAAAAACCGAATAAGATAATCCTCAAAAGAGAGCAGTAGCAGCAGTTAACATGGATATTAAGAATGAAGTACTGATTCGGGTTTATGTAGTGCTGGTTGCTTTGGTACTTTTTGGTATACTGCTTTTTGCACAAACCGTCAGAATTAGTGTCTTCCAAGGCGAAAAGTGGCGGGAAAGAGGTGAAAGTTTATATGTAGAGCGTTTGACCGTAGAGGCAGAAAGAGGAAATATAATTTCAGAAGATGGCAGTTTGATGGCCACTTCGCTTCCGTTCTTTGACATACGATTTGATCCGAATTCTTCTGCAATGTCTGAGGAAGATTTTTATCAAAATGTTGACTCCTTAGCCTATTGCCTGGCTACTTATGTTAATAATTCGCGGACGGTAGGAGCCATGCGGGAATTCCTGGTTGCAGAGAGAAATAGAAAAGCTCAATATGTACTGATCAAGCGAAATGCAACCTATGTCGAAAAAGAAATGATGAGTCGCTTTCCACTTTTTAATAAGGGGAAATATCGCGGAGGCTTTATTGTAGAATCCAAGCCGAAACGGGAACATCCTTTTAATGAGCTGGCTTTTCGTACCATTGGTTATATCCGGGACGGGCATAAACCGGTAGGATTGGAAGGTTTTTTTAACGATGTGCTGGCAGGGGAAGAAGGTAAAAAGCTCATGTTCAAGGCACCGGGGGAGACTTATATTCCAATGGAAGATCTGACAGAGATAGAGCCAAAGAGAGGAGATGATATTGTAACGACCATTGACATCAATCTTCAGGATATTACACATGATGCATTGCTCAGAGGTTTGAAATATCATAATGCCAAACACGGAACCGCTATCCTGATGGATGTCAAAACCGGTGCAGTCAAAGCCATGGCGAATATTGGAAAAGCAGATGGTGGCTATTTTGAAATCTATAATTATGGAGTAGGATCAGCTACCGAACCGGGATCTACTTTCAAGCTCGCTACTATTATGGCGCTTCTCGAGGACGGACATATTGATCTGGAAGATAGCCTGGATATTGAAAAGGGAAAGCACCTTTTTTATGAAGAGGAAATGCTAGACTCTTCACCTGAAAGTTTCATGACTGATACTACTACTATCCGAAGGGCTTTTGAAATTTCTTCGAATGTGGGAATAGCAAAACTTGTGCAACAGTATTATGGAGATAAAAAAGGTGGGGATGAAAAATTTATAAAAAAATTGAAAGATTTCCGCCTCCATCTTCCAGTAAATATTGAAATCAAAGGTGAGGCAGCTCCTTTTATCAAGACGCCTTATAGTAAAGAAGATGAATGGAGCGGAATTACATTACCTTGGATGGCTATCGGTTATGAACTTACGATTACACCTTTGCAATTATTGACATTATATAATACAGTAGCCAATGACGGGCAAATGATGAAGCCCTATCTGGTCTCTGAAATCAGGCACTTTGATCAGGCTGTTGAAAAATTTAAACCAACAGTCATAAAAAGAAAAATTGCTTCTAAAAAAACAATCAGTAAAGCAAAAGAGCTTTTACTTGGCGTAGTTGAAAACGGTACCGCTCATAACCTGAAATCAGATAAGTATAAGTTTGCTGGTAAAACAGGAACGGCTCAAATCAACTACCGGAAATTTAATCAAAACAAGAATATTAAATACCAGGCTTCTTTTGCAGGTTATTTTCCTGCTGAAAAACCAGCATACTCTTGCATCGTTGTGGTTACAGAACCTTTAGAACACGGATTCTATGGTGGAGAAGTAGCAGGGCCGATATTCAGAGAAATTGCGGACAAGTGCATAGAAACTCGCTACGAATTGCACCCTGCTTTAAATGAATATAAAAAACCGGTTTTAGCTAAGAATAAACTACCGGATTTCGATGCCGGAAAACGGGAAGATTTTGAATTGGTATTCAATTACCTTGACATGGAAGTTGAAAAAAACACGGAATCCGATTGGACGATTATTCGTGCAGAGACAGATACGCTGGCACTGGAAAACCGATTCATCAGTGAGGATGTAGTGCCCAATGTAGTGGACATGGGCCTTCGGGACGCCATGTACATTCTCGAAAATCGAAAACTGAAAGTTGTAGTAAGCGGTTCAGGAAGAGTAAGAAAACAATCAATTATACCAGGAACGCCTCTTGTGGGACAAACGATTAGACTGACTTTAAATTAATGGAAGAATGAAGAATTCCTTTCTACCGATTGGTAGAAAATTAGTGAACGTTTTTAGCTTTTAGTATTAATTCATTCATTTTTCCAGAGAGAATTTATCCCTCTCATTATGAAACACTAGCACGTTGAAAATTGATCCTTAAAAGCGGATTAAGCTTTTCGACATTTTTAAACCTTAATTTTAAGTTATTTATTTGTGAAACCCTCTCATTGTCAAAGATTTTGAAGTCCCTGGAAAACATACTAACTGACCTATCAATAAGCGAGGCCTTCGGTGACCTTGGCGTTTTGGTAAACGAGATTCAATTTGATTCTCGTAAAGTGAAACCCGGAAGCTGTTTTTTCGCAGTCAAAGGGCTGCACACCGATGGCCATCGCTATATTGATCAGGCAGTTGCAGCAGGAGCAAAGGTAATTATCTGTGAAACGCTACCCACCGAAATTGCCGGCTCGGTAACTTTTGTAAAAGTGCCTGATAGTGCGGAAGCATTAGGAAAGGCCGCTACTAATTTTTATGACCATCCTTCAGCAGGTCTTCGATTAGTTGGCATTACCGGAACCAATGGCAAAACTACCACTGCTACACTACTGCACCAGTTGTTTACAACGATGGGCTATAAAGTTGGCCTATTATCAACTGTTGAAAATAAGATTGGTGAAAAAGTACTGCCTTCTGAATTCACCACACCAGATGCTATTTCATTGAATGCGCTATTGGCGGAGATGAAAAATGCTGGCTGTGACTATGTATTTATGGAGGTGAGTTCCCACGCTATCGAGCAACGAAGAATCGCAGGGGTATCCTTCGTCGGGGGAGTGTTTACCAACATTACCCACGATCATTTGGACTATCACAAAACCTTTAAGGCATATATAAATGTCAAAAAACGCTTTTTCGACGATTTACCCAAAGCTTCGTTTGCTCTTACTAATATTGATGATCGAAGGGGGACAGTCATGGTACAAAACACCAAAGCTCGAGTGAGTAAATATAGCTTACACACTTTGACCGATTTTAAAGCAAAAGTACTGGACAATAGCTTGACCGGTTTGCACCTGGAGTTGGATGGGGAAGAGTTTTTTAGCCGACTCATCGGAGAATTCAATGCCTATAATCTCCTGGCAGTATATGCTACTGCAAGATTGTTGGGCGCTGAAAAATTGGAAACGATGACTGCGCTCAGTGGACTCAAATCTGCGGAAGGCCGCTTCGATTACATTTTCGATAAAAAAAGAAATGTGATAGCCATCGTAGATTATGCCCATACGCCTGATGCACTGGAAAAGGTATTAAGTACGATCGAAAAATTGAAACGAGGGAAGGAACAAGTCATTACTGTCATTGGCTGCGGGGGAGACCGCGATAAAAGCAAACGACCACTAATGGCTGAAAAAGCTTGCGAATATAGTTCGCAAATTATCCTTACCTCTGATAATCCTCGCTCCGAAAATGCGGAGACTATCATCTCGGAGATGGAAGCAGGGATTCCGGCTTACGCAAGCCACAAAGTTCTTTCGATCACTAATCGATTACAGGCAATAAAGACGGCCTGTAAAATTGCAAAATCAGGAGATATTATTCTCGTCGCCGGAAAAGGACATGAAAAATACCAGGAAATTAATGGTATTAAAAATCCTTTCGATGATAAAAAGATTTTATTAGAAAATTTGAATATAGAAGACTGAGAATAAAGCAGAAAAAGTGTTTTGAAGATTAAACAGTTAATCTCCAAAACGCTCAAGGAATATTCCTTTGTGGAGGAACTATTATCATTCTCAGATTCGATTAGCAGCAAGCAGTAGGTAACTTGATTGAAATTTTTTCAGTCCCCATCTACTGCTGCTGTTAAACTTTAAGTTAACTGGTAATTTCCAGTTACCTGTTAACTTCACAAGCGAACTAATAAAAAACAAACTATGCTTTTGAATGAGTATATTCATCATGAGTGAGCATATTTAGCGCAGCGAATCGAACTGTCATTTTGAGCATTAGCGCTGGCTTGATACAGTGTATCAAATGTGTAAGCCGCAGCGAATCGAAAAAAAGGCGGAACAACTATGAGAAAACCCCGCCACTGAAAAAATAGAGCAAGCATTACACCTGCTCTATCATACAAACGAAACCAACCCCGGGGCTGAATAGCAAAGGGGTA
>JBLHJZ010000340.1:0-5791 GCA_047619515.1 Saprospiraceae bacterium
CTTCAAAGAATTTTTCGATTTTCGATAATTCGTCCGGATCATATGCAAAAGCAACGGTAAAATCTTGTCTTTCATTTAAATAACTGTCCAGTGCCTTGGCATAAGACCAATCCGTAGTGGTCTTGCGAGTTCTTCTATCCGGTTCATCATTATAAAAATATAATTTCACTAACTCAGGCCCCGGAGGTACTTTACATAAATAAAGTTTATCCAATAATTTGGTAGGTATTACCGGAATGTCCTGAGTCGTCACAAAGAAGGTATCCCTTGAATATCCATCCTTAGATCCTACCACCATATATTTTTTCCCGAAGCTTAATCCATAATTATATTGGATACTCTGTCTATCTTCCTGAGCAGTAAGTGAATCATATTCTGCATAAAGATCATTTTCTACTTCATAAAGCTCCACCTTCACCCCTGCAAGAGGTTCATTGGTTATTTTATTGAAAGTCAAAGCATCTAACTCAACAGCAGGTGTCAGGTATAATGGAATTTCAATAACTGATCCACCTTGAACATTCATGGTATTGAAAAGAGAATCATCGAAAATCCAAAGATCCAACTTAGCGTCAACCTGGTATTCAAGGTTGAATTTACCAGAATAATCATATTCATTATTATCGCTTTTAGGCTGAAGTTGAGGTTTTTGAGATTTCAATTCCTTGAAAGTAATCGTTGTTCCTAATAATGGATCACAATTCTCTTTATTTTCATCACACGTCAGCTTATTATAAGTAAGTACTTTGATCTTGATTAGAGGGACTTCAAAGATATCATTACAACCACAAAGGCCATTTTCATCATCGCAGGTAGCCCCTTTTCGATTAGAAGAAAGATAAGCTTTACTACCTTCAGCATTTAAAGAATAATAGAGATCATCATAGCTGCTATTTAAAGGAGTGCCCATATGATTGACCGATTCCCAGCCGTCTCCATTTCTGTTGCTGGCATAGATATCAAAACCGCCCATATTCTGCCGACCATTCGAACTAAAGTAAAGCGTTTGAGAATTTGAGTCAAAAAAAGGAGTAACATCATCTTCATCAGTATTGACATTTGCGATATAGGCTGGTTGTCCAAAGTAATCTCCCTCGCGGAAGCTGCACCATATATTCAAATCTTTTTCTTTATCGTTTGCATCGACCGGACGATCACTAACAAAAAACAGGACTTCTTTTCCCGTACTTTTATCAAAGCCCACATTCGGTTGGGTAGCAGTATATCCTTCCTGATTGATACTATTAGAAAGGACTACTCTACTTCCCCATTTATCGCCATTTTTCTCGCGGTAATAAATTTTACATTTTACTTCCAGAGCATTTGTACTTGAACAAATCGTATAATAAACCCGTGAAGCGTCCTGATTAAAAGTAGCATGAGCAGAATGCATGAGCTCTTCATTGAAATCATCAGAAATTTGCTGCCCTAATTGACTGTCTTTGGACACAAAAATTCGGGTAAGCGGAGCAGTAGGATTGTGTTCAACATCAGTTTTATATCTTACAGATGAAAAATACAAGTCATTTCCCAAAATGATAGGGCTGAATTCTGAGTTGGGTGTATTGATAGTAGAATCCATCTGGATTACCGTTTCACCCGTTTCCGGCAAAGTCATGGCCCACTCACAATCGCTAATTTCTTTTTGAGCTTTAGCTGTTAAAGTATCGCGTTTGAGCGCAGCATTTTCATCAAGAAAGCGTTGATAATAACGCTTTGCTTCATCATAACGTCCCTGGCTTTTAAGCACAGTGCCCAAGTGATAATTCGACAGTTGATATGTAGCTGCTGCGGCAGAGTCTGACAAAACCTGGCGGTAATATTTCTCTGCTTCCTCGTAGACCCTGAACTCCCTGGCAGCTTCCGCAGCATTATAATAATTTTCAGCGGTCTCATCCTCCGCATCATTAATGATCATTTGATAATACTCGAGCGCTCTGGAATAATCTTTCGCAATAAAGGCCTCAGTTGCTTTTGATTTAAACCTTCTTAGAGACTGCGCATTTAGTGAGCCTACTCCGATAATTAAAGCTAACAGCATTATGTATTTCTTATTCATAATTACCTTTTTTCGGGTTGGTTTATAATTACTTTTTTATAAATAAACCGGACATGTTGGGCAGAATTCAACCACCGGAATCTTTTTAAAGGTATAAATGACTGAAAACTCAGGACCTCCAAGGCCTCCGCTCGCTACTTCAAAATCAGAGATATTGATATCATAACTCAGTCCAAATTGCCAGGATTTCATATAAAGTTGCATATAAGGATAAATTGCATCTCCCTGACCAAAGCCAGCATTGAACCGATATCCAAGCCCCATAGCTAAAGCCAGTTCTTTTGTCAAATTCTCATTGATATGATATTTTCCACCGGCACCGATCATATGAGATTTATAAGGACCCTGATACTGCCCCATTGCGTTCACTAATAAATCAAATTTACCGCCAAGATCAAAAACACCGAGACCGTATAAGCTAACTCGCGAAGGTAATTTTACGGCTTGTACGTCAAAAAAGCTTTTCTTTGGTTCATTTATATGGAACCAACCACCACCTAAATCAACCGTCGTTCTTGATTTTCTCAAAGAACCATTCTTTTGGTTTTTAGATTTATTGCTTTTATAGTGCCAATTCAGTCCAATAGAAATATCTCCGTACAAAATGGTCTTATTATCAAAGAGGGCACTTTCGTTTGCAGAAAGTGTTGGCTCAAAATTTTTACCATTATATTGCTGATCCCATTTCAGTCCATCCGTTTTGAATGCCCGCTGGTAACCTGCCAATTGTAATCCCGCAGTAATCGCTTGATTTTTTGTTAATCGATGAGTATAAGACCCCAGTAACCCAATGGTGGTGGTACTCATTTTCGAATCTCCGGCGCGGTCATAGTCGAAAAGCAAACCACCGCTAAAAAACCCATTGTCCTCAGGGTCATTAGAAAAACGCTTTTCGAAACCGGCATTTAATGTCTGGTAAGAAACCGGGACATCATACCATTGGGCACGATAATTGGAATGAAAACGCATATCCCCATTAAAAACACCTGTAAGTGCAGGCCCCCTTAAAAAGAACGCATTTTCAAACTGAGAATAATGAATGTCTTGTGCAGTCAAACTGTTTCCCATAAATATGGCAAGAAACAGGAATAGCACTCTAAGCTGTAGAGTAGTCTTCAAAATGTTCATAAATTGAAGTTTATGGCTAAAAATTATTGTAATAAAGGGGATCTCTTAGCAAATCATGTCAAAATAGCAAAATAATGTTCCTCACGGGGGAGATAACATCACATCGCAATCAATAACATCGTTCTAAAAGTCTAGGAAATATAGAGGAATGTAATCAGAAATCCGAAGTATTAATTGATACAGGGGAAAGCTTTAAATATGCTTTTTATCAATGCTACTTCAAATAAGTTTATAAGATTCATTTCTTCAACATACAATATTCAACTATTTTTTGACAATTTCCAAATTCTGAACACAAAATTTAAATAGTCGGTTTTCACATTTAATCCTTACTTAATATCTAAAAGACTAAAGAACAAAGATTTAACGACAAATCGCCACACATGTTAAAACATACGTTTTAAACTGATATAAAAAGATCGATTTGAATTGGCGTTCTCACTTTTGAGAACGTATTGGTCTATAGGTTTCGCTGTGTTAATCCATTGCAAAAAACTGAATCCAATTATGGGGTGCATCCTCTCCCGGACTTCCGGGATAAGCCCTCATTTTTTCCACCATCCCTATATAATAACAAGCCACATACTCCCAGGTTGGTTCAAGCAGCGCTTTTCGGTGACCACGACTTGGTTCACCTTCATCAATTAATAAATAGATGACCGTATTTCTAACGGATGCGTAACCATACACCAGATTTTCGTTAGGAGCGTATTCTCCTTTACTATTAATACTATTTTTCAATCCCGTTTTTTCAACCCTGTCAAAGCCCTCTTTGCCTTCAGCGTCCAGGTGTTCCATTTGATGATTTTTCTTATTATAAAGTCCATGGGCTTTTGCTACTTCATACAATTCTTTATGTGGTTTTAAGCTGGAAAGCTTGTTCGTCTTTCGCAGTTGCTCTTTCAACTCTTTAGCATAACTATCAAAAATTAATAGCTCGCCTTGTATATTCTTTCGTTCTGTGGCGATAAACTCATCTACATACTTTATATATCCTTTGGGGTCGGCCCGCATCAGGTTGATCTCCTCTATCATCGCTTTTTCTTCAGTAGTCATAAAGGAAAAATCGCCAGATACCTGAGTTGTTTTATTATTTACTTCAGGAGCAGAAACAGGCTCAGGAACAGGAATAGGCCTAGCAGGAGCAGGTTTAGAAATTTGAGGTTCTGCGTGTACCTTGATATCTATAGAGGGTATAGACCGAATAGGTGCTTCTCGCGGTACGTCATTTGGGTCTTTATATCCAAGAAGCTGAACCCAGGTGTTAGGGACTTCACTGACCGTCCCTGCTGCAAAACAAGCAATAAATTCCCAGGCAGGGTTGAGAATAGTTTTACGATGTTCTCTGCCTGCGCTATCTTTAGCGTCTACCAAAAGCATAATGACAGATTCCCGAACAGACCGACCAGCGGCCACAAGGTTTTCACTCCCGATCAGGTGAGTGCTATCCCTAATTCTATCTTCCGGAAGAGAATTATCACTACCTCTGTGATTGATCATCTTGTTCTCTTTCATGTCTTTACCGTGCTTCTTTGCTACTTTGTATAATTCTTCACTGGGTCTAAGTAAAGGTAAAGGAGGCATAAATCTTAATTCTCTAATGAGCTCTTCTCCTGCATTTCGTTCTGTTTGCCTGGATGAAAAATCAAAATTAGCATCTGCCATGACATCCTGGATGTAAGCGTCAATGTATTGAATATAGGAATTCGGATCAGCCCTAAGCAAATTAATTTCCTCAATCATTGCTTTTTCTTCGATGGTCATGTACGCCAAAGGCTGTTTTGGAAGAGGTGGCGGAACGATAGTATCGGCCAGTACTAAATCGTAGGATTCCGGTATCATCGTTAACGAATCAACAGCCGAAGAGTCAACTGCTACGACAGGTAAAGTAGATGCATCAACCAATGTTTTATCCTTTTTGAATATAGCGCATCCAAAAAGCAAACAGGTCATCAATAGGCCAATTAAGTTTATTAAGCGCATTTATTTAAAATTACCGGTAATTTTATTCTATTTTTATAAGGCAAGGTACTGATAATGGATCATTTTAAGAAAAAACTAATACATCATTTTTTCATAAAGTGTAAAAAACTGATAGATAACATTGAAGCAAAGGTTCAAGCCCTTGGCTAATAAGCATCAATTTATGTTTCCAACCGGAATATGGACAAGGATGGATAACTCAACTGAGACAATTACACGCTTGGAAATCACCGTAAAAAATCGTAGTCTAAACCAATGAAAATAATTATTCACCCTTATACACTCGAACTAAAGCACTCTTTTGCGATATCCCGATGGACTTATACGCATACTCAATCTTTGATTGTCGAAATTTGCAATGAAGGTATATCAGGATTCGGAGATGCCACACATAACCCTTATTATCCGAATACGAAAATCGGTTATATGTCAATGTCAATATAAAAGTGATGAACTATGGTGGACTGGTACCTGCGCTAAAGATGATCCGGAATGCCAGATCGCAACAATTAAAAGTAATGGTAGGCTGTATGGCTGAATCAACTGTTGGTATTTCGGCGATTGCTCATTTGAGCCCTTTGATTGATTATGCGGATATGGACGGACAGCATTTTATAAAAA
>JBLHJZ010000341.1:0-5790 GCA_047619515.1 Saprospiraceae bacterium
AGGATGACCGAATGGTCGCGAAGCGAATCAAGAGACTAAATGTCTCTTGATAGTGAGGGAACCCTGCCTACCGTCAGGAAGGCGAAACAACTGGTACTGAGCGAACGAAGTAAGTCGAATGTATCAGTTTCGGGTGGGCGAGCCTGAGGTGATATTGAATATATTCGAGTATACTACTGGTAAATATTGTTAGAAGATACTTTAGGGATTGCCCGCAAGGTTCGTGTTGATGGACTTTGCGGGTATTTTTTTGGTAAAGGAACTGGGACTCTACGAGTTATTTTAAGAATCAGATGAGCCTAAAAGCTTCTTAGCAAAAGAAGAAGGAAATGATCCGGTCTCTATAAGGAGTTCTCTTTCCAGAATCCGGTGTTCATCATTTAGTTTGAGAATTTTTAAAGTGACGTTACCAATTTCGGAAATAGCATTGATCTGCAAATTGTCAATTTCAAAATGATCGAGCCATTTATCCTTTCGAGGATTATAAAATCTTATAATTTTAGATGGATTGTCGAGGAAAGAGCCTAAATCTGTTCCCTTATCTCTGTTACAAATAGGACAGGAGTAGGCAAGATTTTCAGAAACGGTTGTTCCGCCATGCTTAATGCTGATAATATGATCAATATGAAAACTGAAAAAAGCATCATCTTCATGCATAAGACAATATTCACAAGTATTAAATGCCCTTTTAATTACTTCATTACGGAGTTCGGCTGAGATATAAGAACTCATGAGTTTAGTGCCTTTTTTGCACGAGTTTTAGCAAGCCGAATTAGGTGCTCCAGCCACATATATTGATCAAGTTCCTTCTTTTCATCATCGGAAATTGTATTTGCTTTTTCTTTTGAAATAAGCTCCAACATTCGATGATTCAAGCTGTCAGACGCCTTGAAGGCAATAATTTCTTCAGGCGTTTTACCGGCAATCATGAAAGAGACGATATCATTATATGCTTCGGACTGAATGGTCATAAATTGAGATATTTTTTGAGTTCTAATGCCTAAATATAACGAATTTAAATGAATTTCTGTTCCACATACTGTCACTATGTTTTCCAACTGCTCTGTTAGTGCTGTTGAGGGAACCCTGCCAGACGTCAGGCAGGCGAAACAACTGGTACTGAGCGAACGAAGTAAGTCGAATGTATCAGTTTCGGGTGGGCGAGCCTGAGGTGATATTGAATATATTCGAGTATACTACTGGTAAATATTGTTAGAAGATACTTTAGGGATTGCCCGCAAGGTTCGTGTTGATGGACTTTGCGGGTATTTTTTTATAAAGGGACTGGGACTACCAGTTGTCTGACGCCTGATCCAGACGGAGCCGTATGGCTAAGGTCGTCTGACAACGGATATGTCGATTTCTGCATTCAGATGACCCTATGGGCGTCCGACTGCGGGAAAATTAGATTTCCATTTTATTAGAAGAGGTACTATTGTAAACCTTCCTTTCCGGAACGGTTTGATAGTTTTTGTTTTTTGTTTAAATTTGTAAGATGGAAAATACCGGAGAAACCGTGAAAATCAGATTACGGAGCTTTCCTTAAAAGTACCTCATCACCGAAGCCAGCGTAAAACAACATATACCCGTCAAGCCTCCAAAACATCTGCCGAGCCTAAACTCACATCCCCTCACCTCTCACTCCTCATTCCTCATCTCTGGCTCACTGCGCATTCGAATCAATCGTCCTCACCGCTGCCAGCCGGTCATGCCGGGCACCAAAAGGGCGATAATAGACCAGGATAGTATAGGAGTTTTCGGTCTGATGCCAGTTGCCTTCAAATTCTTCAAAATTCATTGATTTTTCACCAGCAGGGACAGTAGCATAGTAATAATTATAATAGCCCTGTTTTAAAAAAGGCTGGGTGACATAGGAACCGACCGCCGGGTTATATACCATTTTGAATTCCTTTTTTAACTCCCAGTCCGTCATAGCGCCAACGACATAGACATCCGTATCTAATAATTCCTGGCCTATCCCGGCGGCAAATAACACCTTGGCATAATCGCCTTTTAAGTCAGCATCATTATCATCAAGGCTTTCTATTACAAAATTGCCATTGATATCATTATAGGTTTGAAAATTCTGGTAAGCCCTGGATTCCTCTTTTTGAGCAACGACGTCCCAATAAGTATCCATACGGAGAATATCTGCAATTCCTTCTCTATTATACCTGAATGTCCTGATATCGAGGTACCGAAACTCTTTTCCTGCCGGGAAAGTAATTTTATCCTGATAATCAAATAACATATTGTCACCTTTTGTAAAAAGTGGCTTTAGACCAGTGATGGCATTATCCCAGCGACCATTTTGCAAAACACAGGCAGTAATTTCTCTTTGGGTGTTATCAATGTCCAGCCCTTTGAAATCGACCACGAAATCTAATTCCTGGTGGGTTTTATACTTGCCTACCTTACTGGCCGAAACCATATCCGGTATGATCCTCATGATCGATTCCGAGACCATAAATCGACGCGTAATCACCGGCTCCTGATCTTCGTCATCCGAAAAAACATGGACAATATAATTCCCGGAAACCAACCAGCGGATATCATCATTAGGGAGTAACAGATCATAATGCGTATAATCGGTTAAAGTATTAAAGGAGAAATCATAATCATTGATTCTTTCGCCGTTGAAACCATCCATATAATCCATTTCTTCCAGATCAGAAGGTTTCCAGTCCTGGTTGCAATGGGCAATGGTATAGGTATAATCGGTGACGTCTTCATTCATATCATCAAAAGAGAGGACGAGCCGGGCGGAAGATTGAAGATTAACAATTGGTATGCTCAGGAAAGCACCGTTCAGATGAAACTTTACGGATTTGATATTATGTTTATACACATGATCGTAATTCTTGAGGCTTCTATCCTGCCCGAAAAGGGAAAGGGTCAGTATCGTCAGGGATAACAGTAGTGAGGTATTCTTCATTAAATGTTACTTTTGGTTTTATGTTGAATTTTGTTTACCTCAGGGATAACGACTTGGCTTATAGATAATTGTGGTCTTTGTGACTACGGGCAGGCGCTTTTAACAACAAATTAATACTTTGTAAGCGCCATACATTTATTTTACTGAAAGTAAAATAAATGTATCCTCTCAGCGATTCTCTTTTTCTCAGCGGTTTTAAACAAACACTTTTGAGGGAGCAATCCTACGTCTGTGGAACTTTAATTCACCGCTGAGAAAAGAAGAAACGCAGAGAATTTGATTCTTAAATTGCTATAGTAGTATAAAACAAGTATTAATGTCAATACACCTAATCCCTGTATCTCTCCCTGTCCTATCGTCTCGAATAATTCGGCGCCTCTTTAGTAATCGTAATATTATGCGGATGACTTTCCTGAATACCAGCGCTGGATATTTTTACAAAATGTGCCATCTGAAGTGCTTCAATGTTGGGAGCGCCACAGTATCCCATACTCGCCCGCAGACCACCGATATATTGTACCATGACTTCCGCCAGAGAACCTTTGAATGGAACCCTTCCTTCAATACCTTCAGGTACTAGTTTTTTAATATCATCTTCTACATCCTGGAAGTAACGATCTTTAGACCCCAGTGCCATAGCACCAAGAGATCCCATTCCACGATAAACTTTGAATTTTCTACCATCATAAATAATGGTTTCACCGGGCGCCTCTTCCACACCTGCGAAAAGCGAACCACCCATAATGGTGCTGGCTCCGGCGGCAATAGCTTTTGGGATATCTCCCGTATATCGGATTCCACCATCCGCGATAATTGGGACACCGCTCCCTTTTAGCGCCTTGGCTGCCTCGTAAACGGCATAAAGCTGTGGAACACCTACTCCTGCCACAATTCTGGTCGTACAAATACTTCCTGGACCCACACCGACTTTGACACCATCTACCCCTGCATCCACCAGCGCTCTTGCACCAGCACCAGTAGCCACATTGCCACCGATAATCTGAAGATCCGGGTAATGATTCCTGACCATTCTGATGGCATCCAATACACCCCGGGAATGACCATGTGCGGTATCCACCGTGATTACATCTACTGCTACCTTTACCAGCGCATCCACTCTTTCAAGCAGATCATTAGTGACGCCGACTGCGGCACCTACTACCAATCGGCCATATGAATCCTTACAGGAATAGGGATAGTCTTCGACTTTCATGATATCCTTATAAGTAATCAAACCAACAAGTATCCGGTTGTTATCCACCACCGGTAATTTTTCAATCTTATGGCGTTGAAGGATTTCTTTGGCTTGTTCCAGTGTCGTCCCCGCAGGAACGGTCACCAGATTTTTATAAGTCATCAATTCTGTCACCGGACGATTCAACCGATTTTCGAAACGGAGATCCCGGTTAGTAAGGATGCCAATGAGTTTCTGCTCTTCGTCAATGATCGGAATACCTCCGATTTTGTATTTTTTCATTTGAGCCAAAGCATCTCCGATAGTTGCATCTTTGGTCAACGTAACCGGATCGATGATCATACCACTCTCTGATCGTTTTACACTTCTTACCTGTTCTGCCTGCTGGGCGATGGTCATATTTTTATGAATCATCCCGATACCGCCCTGGCGGGCAATAGCAATCGCGAGTTTGTTTTCAGTCACTGTATCCATAGCAGCTGACACAATAGGCGCATTGAGCCGTATACCCCGGGTAAGCTGTGAACTGATATCAACATCGCGTGGTAAAACTTCGGAATAGGCGGGTACGAGCAGGACGTCGTCGTAGGTTAATGCCTCTCCTAAAAATTTGTCATGAGTGATTTTGGTAGATATTTTTACTGATTCCATGCGCAAAGGTAGATATTTTAGAAAAAATGAAAAGGGAAATAGAGATAATTTTTAATTTTGTTGAAAAATACAGCTTAATGGAGCCCGAATACCCAACACCGAATACCGAAAACCGAAAACCGAAGTCGGAAGTCCGAAGACCGAAAAACTTGCCCTGAGCGACTTTTGTCTTTTCGAGCCATGTCCTGAGTTTAGCGAAGGAGACATAGGAGCGGAGAAAGCGTCGAATGGGCCTAACACCAAAACAATGATCGAAGTATTTACAGATGTATACTATATGAAGCAAGCTTACCTGGAAGCCCGGAAAGCTTATGAAAAGGGGGAAGTACCCGTTGGTGCAATCATGGTTTGTAATAATCAAATCATAGCTCGTACCTATAATAATACAGAACAATTGACAGATGTCACGGCTCATGCAGAAATTATGGCTATGACTGCAGCTGCCACTTATCTGGGCAATAAATACCTGAATGATTGTACACTTTTTGTAACCCTGGAGCCTTGTATCATGTGTGCAGGTGCACTGGCCTGGGGGCAATTGGGACGGCTGGTATTTGGGGCAAGTGACGAGAAAAGTGGTTTTATGAGATATGGAAAAGAATTACTTCATCCGAAAACCAAAGTAGAATTTGGTGTACTGCATGACGAGTGTAGTACCTTGATGACTAAATTTTTTAAAAAGAAAAGGTAGGAAATAGGTGTCGCCCCGAATTTTATAAAGAGGAGTGCTTAATTGGGTAATCTGACCTTTATAAATTACAGGAAAATCGGCATTCGGTGTTCGGCATTCGGAGATTACGGAAAACCTAATGCCTAATACCGTTTTTTCGGCAGCGAAAAGAAGGGTTAAATGCTCAGACAGACAACAAATAAAATGTTTTTTATATAAAAAAATAAAAAACTATTTGTTTATATAAATAAAATGTTTTAAATTGCGCTTATTATTAAAACACTATAAACATTGTTTGCTTGCTGACGCTTTAGTCCCACTTATTACTTGAAGATTAAG
>JBLHJZ010000342.1:0-5786 GCA_047619515.1 Saprospiraceae bacterium
AAGTTCTTCAAATTCTATATTCCCGTATTGATTATTCATTTCATCTGGGTCATTTTGCAGATCATACAGTTCCCATTCATCAATATCATCATAAAAATGGATAAGCTTGTATCTGTTGGTTCTGATTCCATAATGTTTCTTTACCATGTGCTCGTTCGGAAATTCGTAGTAATGATAATAAATAGCATCCCTCCAGTCTGTCTCATTATTTTGTAATATATTTTTCAAGGACTTGCCTTGCATATCCTTCGGTATTTTTAGGCCAGCGTAATCCAGAAAGGTAGGTGCATAATCAATATTTTGCACCATTTGATTTACCTCTCCTTTCATTTTAAACCCATTGGGATAGCGCATGACTAAAGGCGTTCTTAGGGATTGTTCATACATAAATCGTTTGTCAAACCAGCCATGTTCTCCCATGTAGAATCCCTGATCAGAAGTATAGACAACCATCGTATTTTTAGCCAATCCATTATCGTCAAGGTAGTTTAAAAGTTTGCCGACATTATCGTCTACAGATTTCACACATTTGAGGTAGTCTTGCATATACCGCTGATACATCCATAGGTCAAGTTCTTTCCCCTTCAATCCTTTGACTTTGTATTCTGCTATAATGGGGTCGTAATACGCATCCCACGCTGCCTTTTGTTCCGCTGTCATGCGATTGTAATTACCTTCGTAAGATTTGCGGTATTTGGTTTGAATCTCTCCAGTTTTGTCCAACATTTTTAAATCGTACACCACATCCATATCTTCCCGGATACTAAGTTTTTGTTCGGCAGCTGCCCTACGGTTTTCGTATTGATCAAAGAAGTTTTTAGGGACTTCAAATTCTGTATTTTGATATAAATTCAACAATTCTACATTCGGCATCCAAACTCGATGGGTTGCTTTGTGATGCACCAGTAAACAAAAAGGTTGTTCATGATTTCGCTTTTCTAACCAATCAATACTTTTATCTGTTATGACATCGGTGACATAGCCCGTGGATTTTTTTAGTGTTCCGTTTTCTATAAAATTAGTGTTATAATAATTGCCTTGGTTGATGAGGATATCCCAATGATTAAACCCGGCTGGCTCGCTTTTCAAATGCCATTTTCCAATCAGTGAAGTTTGATAGCCAGCTTCCTGTAGATATTTGGGGAAAGTAGCCTGCGTACTATCAAAGCGAATTTGGTTATTGACCTGTCCATTGAGATGACTATGTTTTCCGGTGAGCATAACTGCGCGGCTAGGGGCACAAATAGAGTTGGTCACAAAGCTGTTAGAAAATTTTACTCCTTCATTTGCAATACGATCAAGATTAGGTGTTTGTATAAATCGCTTGTCGTAAGCACTAAAAGTTTGATAAGAATGGTCATCAGTCATGATGAAAAGAATATTTGGCTTTACTTCTTTATCCTTCGGCATTGAACATCCGCTAATGGTTACTATATAAAATAGGAATAAAATTATCTCTTTCATTTTTGTAAAAATCTATTATTGAATCAGGTCCGTCATCTTTATCCGTTGAAAAATTAAATCCGCCTGACTACCTTCATACAAAATACCAATCGCATTTTCGTCAATGCTCGTCATGCAGGAATAGCCTCTTCCCTTTCCTTCATCAATGAGGAGAAAGTGTTTTTCGTCCCAAGTCATGCCTTCATCAGCACTAACTTTTATGGTCATATTATGTCGAACATATTGGTCAACAGGATTGGAAAACAATAATACATCTTTACCTTGATAATTGTGTTTTATCAAACTTGCCATACAAACAGGTTCAGGTAAGCCTTTGCGAGAAGTAGGATGTTCTATCCATGTTTTTCCAAGGTCTTTAGTAATAGCGACAGAACGAGCACCCGTTCCATTTCTACCTTTCGGTCCACTCCCTCGGTCGTCCCGCATATTGAGCATCAATGAATGGTCAGATAGTTCGATGACTTGTGCTTCTGTGGTTTTGGATTTTGCGCCCGTACCTATTGTCCATGTTTGTCCCCGGTCTTTACTGTAAATAATGGTAGAATGAGGCACCTCGTTTTTGTCCTTGAATTGAGCTGGAAAAACCAAGGTTCCGTCTTCCATCATGATGCCTTTACCAGGCCCGTCCAAGAGGAGAAACCACTCTGGCTTTTTTATTTGTTCCGTAATGTTGATTGGCTCTGACCAGGTCAATCCGTCATCTTCACTTTTGACCATCATGAACTGTCCTGTTTTTTGCGATTTCATACCTTGCTGGGAAGCGAACCAGGCATGCTTACCAACATAACCATGTATCCATAAAGCCGCTACCCAAATGGTATTGGTTTGTCGGTCAATCAATATTGAAGGGTCGCCGATTCCATTTTCTTTTTGTGGTAAACCACCCCATTCGCCCATATCCATGATGACTTTCATCGGTTCCCAAGTCTGTCCGCCGTCGGTACTTCGATTCATACCCACATCAATATCTTCCTGTAGGTCACCGCCTTGTGTTCGACGAATGTCATACACAGAGAGGAGTGTTCCCTCGTTGGTAGTTGCCAGACCGGGAATGCGGTAAGTATCCACGCCGTCGTCGTTGTGTTGTCGCAAGGCGTGTCCCATTCTTTTGGGTGCATTGTTTTCTGCCGCTCCGACTGCAACGGTCGTGCTATTGATTATTATTTTTGTGACCACAGCATTAATGCTATGGTCTAAATCAGCATCCTTATTTAAGGTAAGTGACAGCCAAAAGTAATTATTGCTTCCCTTTAACATTTGGTTTCCAATGAGGCTGAATTTTTTAGAAATATCAGTTGTCTCCGCAAAAACATTTTCAGTAGAAAACCCTTCTTTATCAGCGGAATAAAAAACGGTAACTTTTTTAATAGCTTTTAAGTTTAGCGTTCCGTCTAAATTAATGAACAGCTTTTTAAGGCTATAATTTCCCTTTGATTTTGGTTGGATATTAATTCGAAAAACGGGGTTGTTTTCTTTTCCAATCAAAACAGGATAGACGGGCGAGTATGCTTCAACGGAAAGCAAATCATTATCAGGTGGCAAATCTTTTTTAGCGCAATTGCCTAAGAGGAAAACAAAGGAGAGGAGGAGGGAATAGTTAAAATATTTTTTCATGTCTGTTTTTTTTAAAAACTAATTTACATATTTTTTAATTAATGAAGTCCAAAGCTGGTAGCCATTTCCAGTTAGATGTAAGCCGTCATTGCTCAAGTTGATATCCAGTTTTTGATTTTTATCCAAAAAAGAAGTGTGGAGGTCAATGTATTGATAGTCCCCTTTTACTCCTTTTTGCAGGGCTTGATTAATGGTTATAATCTCTTTCCCTTTATTGGTGTGTCCGCTAAATTTCCCATAATAGTCGTTGACGGGTAAAATGCTTTGGACATAAACTTTTGTCTTTGGACTGGCTGTATTTATAGCAACCACAGTTCGACTGATATTTTCAATAATGATATCCGTCGCAATTCCTCTCGCCAAGTCATTCACACCAATCATCAAAAAAACCTTTTTGGGTTTTGATTCAACTACTTCCTCTAATCGGTCTAAAACACCTTGCGTGACATCTCCGCTAATACCTCTGTTTTTAATTTTTTTGTTGCCAAACATTTCGCTCCATTCACAGCCGTCTGTAATGCTGTCGCCAATAAAAATGGTTTCCTTTTTATGGTTGGGCAAGTTTTCAAAATGTGACTTTTTTTGGAGATAATAGGTAGAGTGGTCAGTTGGATTAATTGAAAATGACAACCCCTCCATATTCAACGGAATAAATGTAAACATCCAGTTTTGATAATCTGAAGAACAAGGTATTTTGACAAAAACTTTGTTCCATCCCTTTTTTAGGACAACTTTGGATGGCGTTCTTGTCCAATATAATTCCTCTTCCCCCCATGGAATTTCTTGGTCTTGAGGGCTTCCCCAGCCTTCGCTTTTAGAAGGTTTCCATCCTGGGTTTTTCCATTTAGGCGAAGACAGGGGTTTATCATTTATCCAGATATTTCCACCGCTTGCATCCCATTTCCCTTTTTCTGGAATTCCGGTATAAGTTCGGTTTGGACGCATAGGCGTTTCATAACCAATCCATGTATCTACTGTTTGGTTTTTATCTGAATGAATGTAAGTCAAAGCATAAGCAGTTTGCCCTTTTTTTGCGTCCGGAAAATATCCGCCCAATTTGAAACGGTCTTTGATAACCAGCGTATTGCCAACTGCATTTTTCCAGTTTAGTTTTTTGCCCTGATAGGAATAAGTATTCTTTATGTTTTTTAATAAATTATCTCCATCATCCCCCTTAAAGGTACCAATGACTTTCCAAACTTTATCATTTTGTGAATAATATTGGAACGGTTCATTTTTAAAAAAAATGTTTTTGTGGTGCATCAAAATATTTTCAAAGGAGGCAAAATAATTTAAAGCTACCGAGCCTTTGGGTGGAAGGGTCATATAATACTCTGTTGGTGCTTGAGTAATATCTGCCGTCCAGGTTTTCCAAGCATAGGTGAGCATGGAAGGGAAAACAGGATTTTGAAAAAAGGCATCTATTTCATTTTTAATATTGACATCGGGCCAGAAACCTAAGATGCCACCAATTACTTCATTGTCGGAAGGGTAGCCGATCGGCTTAAAAAACAACCGTTGGATTTGGGTCATCGGCTCGCCATTGTTCACATAGTTATTCCAGGAATCAATTTCCTGAAATGCTGCTTTTTCCACATGCTTGGTTTGCCAGGTTTGCCGTATCACTTTGTTGTTGGCTTTCAAGCCGGGATTCCAAACTACTACTTTTCTTCCATTTTTTTCACAGATATTGACCATATTGGAAATAAATTCATCGGGATTTTTTATCCGCACTTCATCCGATCCAATATGAATAACCGGGCAATCTGAAACAGATATTTCCTGAAAAAATTCATTCAATACATTTTCCAAAATTTCCATACCTTTTTCGGATTCCATTTTTACACCCATTGATTTGACAAAAGAATCGCTGTGTCCGGGCATATCAATTTCGGGAATAATGGAGATATGTCTTTCCTTCGCATATTGAATCAAAGCTCGAATATCATCATAAGAATAATATTTTCCGGGGTCACGGGTAGGGCGATGATTTTTGGCAGCCGTGAGTTCAGGGTATTTTTTGCTCTCGATACGCCAAGCAGGTCGGTCGGTGAGGTGCCAATGAAAAACATTCAACTTGTACATCGCCATGATATCCAATTGTTTTTTCAAAGAAGCCATGCTCTGAAAATTTCTTCCAACATCAATCATATAACCCCTCACAGGAAAAGCGGGTGCATCTTTGATTTTACAAATCGGTATAACTTGTTTTCCTTGTTTGGTTTGAATCAATTGCCGCAAAGTTTGCAAGGCGTAAAAATAACCTGCTTCTGCGGCGGCTTCTATTTCGATTCCATTTTTAGAAACCATCAAATGGTAAGCTTCCTTGCCGAGATTTTTATTGTTTTTAAAATTAACAGGATAACCGTTCTCTTCACTTAACCTTATCTTATAAAAATCTGCAACCTCCTTTAATACTTTTGATATCGAAATTGATAATGGCTCAGCTTGCTCAACGTATAATTCTTTTAGATCCAGAAATTCATTGTCCCAGGTTATTTGCTGAGGAAACGGAATAAGCATGGCGGGAGCTTTGGTCAGTTGCTCGACTGTAAATTTTGACTTAAATGTATGATCTCCTTGTGACCATAGAAAGGTTGTATTAAAAATAATACATAAAATAAGAAGTGATGTATTTTTCATAATTAAATCTAGGATAGTATAAATTAATGCGTGAAATGCTTGACTAAGGTTTCCTAAATTTTAAA
>JBLHJZ010000343.1:0-5781 GCA_047619515.1 Saprospiraceae bacterium
TTGAGCTGCCTTATTCCTTTTAACAAAGTCAAAAGAGTAGCTGATCTATAGAAAAATCCATGTAGTTTGTCGAAAGATTTAATCCTTTAATGGATTTATAAGTATTTTTCGAAGTCATCTGAATGGGCTGTTAGTTTTGTATAAAATAGCAAACCGGTGAAACTACCCGCCCCCTCAATGGTAAAAGATCTTTGAAAAAATGGTAAAGTGTTGAAAAAATCGCTTTTAAAAATAAGGTGGCGAAGAATTAATAGCTAATCATAGCGTTAAAAATAAAATATATAAAGATATGTCTATTAGCTAAGAAGAAGAGTTTGGATTAGACATTAGTTAAAGGTCTGTTAAATAAGAGAAAAGGGGTTTTGTATTTGATATTTTTGTAGAAAGCGAAACGTTAACATATTAATCTATTTTCAGGTATAATAGAAAAAAAAATCCGTAATTTTATACCTGAAGAAAAAAGGTATGTTTTGTGCCCGGATTAATTCTTCTTGGTTTTGAGTTAGGAATGAAGTATAAATAAATGACAACGCAATGCTTATCTTCCTGATACAAAACATAAATGATAATCAAAACCATAATCTGCTTAGCCCTGTTTAAAAATACTAATATATTATTTAATGAATAAACGAGCAATTTGGGTGATAATTGGCTTGATGAGTGCTGCACTCTTTGGTATCATCATATTGCAGGGCTATTGGATAAACTGGTCCTATCAGTTAAGTGAAAATCAATTTTCCAAAGATGTTTTTACGGCATTAAATAGAGTCGTTTATAAGTTACAGCAAGTAGAGAAATGGGAAGAAGACCGGGACATTTACAAAATGACGTCTGGCGTTACTGCGATTGGAGTGGATTTGAAAGAGGAGACTTTAGAAAAAGGAGAGACCATTCCCGTAGACATTTCTTTTGATCAAACCTACTCTTTGGATAGCCTTGAAAAACAGCGAAAGAGTATTTTTAATCATCTGAATCAGCAACAATGTCAATGCCCCGATTGCCAGCAGAAACAATTGGAAGTATACCAGGCATGGGAAAAAGCAAGAGAGCGCCTAGAATATAGTAAATATATGAACCCTGAGGCTATCACGGAACGTATAGACCTTAAGATTTTGGACGAAGCGATCCGCAATGAACTCAAAAACCGAAATATAAACCTGGACTTTAATTATGGAATTTATTCCAGAACCGAAAAGTCTTTTGTCATAAATGATGGCCATTATGTGGTTCATGATAGTAACCCACAGGCTTATACTGCCGGATGGAAAAATTTGTATAATTCAAATTATAAAGTTGATTTATATCCTAGTGAAATTAAATCGCCCGGTTTATTAATGATCCATTTTCCAGGAAAAGTAGGTTTATTTTGGGGTTCTCTCTGGAAAACATTACTAGGGTCAATTATTTTTACGAGCCTGATTCTATTCTGTTTTGCATATACCATCCAGGTGATTTTCTTTCAGAAAAAAGTCGGAGAGATGAAGACTGATTTTATCAATAATATGACTCATGAGTTTAAAACGCCTATTGCGACAATCTCCTTGGCAGCGGATTCTATCATGAGCCCAATGGTCTCCGGAAGCGTAGACAAGGTTAAACGTTTCGCCAATATTATCAAACAGGAAAATAAACGAATGAATAGCCAGGTAGAGAAAGTGCTGCAAATGGCTTTGTTAGATAAAAAAGATTTTAATCTTAAACTGATTGATATTAATATTCACGATGTCATTATTTTGGCAGTGAATAACACCAGCTTGCAGGTAGAGAGGAAATCCGGAAGGATTCAGACTTTTTTAAAAGCTGCCAAACCAATTATTCAGGGCGATTTGACGCATGTTACCAATATAGTCCACAATCTGTTGGATAATGCGAATAAGTACTCTCCTGACGAACCAGAGATAGCTGTACACACCAGAGACATACCAAATGGCGTTGAAGTAATAGTAGAAGATCACGGAATAGGAATATCTAAAGAGACAAAAAAGCATATTTTTGATAAATTCTATCGTGTTCATACCGGTAATCGACATGATATCAAAGGCTTTGGATTAGGCCTGAGCTATGTCAAAGCGCTGATTACGGCACACAACGGGCAAATTGATGTGGTAACAGAATTAGGTAAAGGAAGCAAATTTATTCTTACCTTACCACATCATGTAGCTAAATAATAAACTTTTTAAGAACCAATTTTTTTAGCAAAACATATTGATATGATACCTAACAACAGAATTCTTTTAGTCGAAGACGACCAAAATTTTGGCGACGTTTTACGATCTTACCTCGAAATGCACGAGTTTGATGTAACACTTGCCACGGACGGTGTTGCTGGTATGGAAAGCTTCCGTAGAGGCGAATTTGATCTTTGTATCTTCGATGTGATGATGCCTAAAAAAGATGGATTCACCCTGGCGAAAGAGGTTCGGGAGCGAAATGCCGAAATGCCGATCATTTTCCTTACCGCAAAAACCATGAAAGATGATGTATTGCAAGGATTTAAAATCGGAGCAGACGATTATATTACCAAACCTTTTAATTCAGAAGAATTACTCTATCGTATTCAGGCAATCCTGAAACGCAGTCAGGCCAAAGCAGATCCCCGGGAAGAAGTCAAAGAGTTTAATATTGGAAAATTTCATTTTAATTTCCCGCTCCGTATTTTGACCTTTACTGAAGAAGGTACCGGTGATCAGGACAAAGAAAAATTATCTCCGAAAGAAGCTCAACTCTTACGCATGTTCTGTATGTACATGAATGATATCCTTCCTCGCTCCGAAGCACTTACTAAAATCTGGGGAGAAGACAATTACTTTACCGCCCGAAGTATGGATGTATTTGTCACTAAGCTTCGTAAATACCTCAAAGCGGATTCAAATATCGAGATTGTCAATATTCACGGTAATGGTTTCCAGCTATTAGTGAGGAGTGGAGAAGAAGTCTAAACAGAGAAGTAAGGAGTTATAAAAAAGAGCCTTGCGTTTTTTCTAAAACGCAAGGCTCTTTTATTTATCGGGAACGCTACAAAACGCGAAGCTATCCTTCGCCGACATGTCCTGAGTAAAGTCGAAGGGCATGTCATTCTGAGCGAGCGAAGCGAGTCGAAGAACTACCCTTCGTCACTTCCACTACTATGTTCTTCCTTCTCATCCTTATATACATCAGTAGAAGAAGTACCTAAATTTCTAGCTTCCATCTCCGCAGCCGCTTTTTCTTCTTTAGCTTTGATATCACTAGGACGGTGACCAATCAAACGATCTACATCAGACTTGAGTAATACTTCATTTTCAAGAAGCGCATTTGCGAGGATATCTAACTCATTACGCTTTTCTTTCAAAAGCTTTTGAGCACGCAAGTATTGAGATTCTACCAGTTTTCTGACCTCATCATCAATCAGCGTAGCGGTATTATCAGAATAGGGCTTGTTAAATTGATCCTGTTGCATACCATAAAAGGAAACGTTACCAACCTTTTCATTCATTCCAAAAACAGCAACCATACTATAAGCCATTTTCGTAGCCTGGTCAAGGTCAGATTGAGCACCGGTAGAGATTTTGTCAAATACGATTCTTTCCGCAGCACGGCCACCAAAAGTCATACACATCCTATCCAATAGTGCCTCTGTTCTGGTAATATATTCTTCCTTTGGAAGGTACTGGGCATAACCAAGCGTGCCGACTCCCCGTGGGACAATCGTGACTTTTACCAATGGAGAAGCATGCTCCAGATACCAGCCACATATAGCATGCCCTGCCTCGTGAAAAGCAATGATTCTCTTCTCATGCGGAGCGATGATTTTATTCTTCTTTTCCAAACCTCCAATTACACGATCCAGCGCATAATTGAAATCATCCATGGTTACTTCTTTTTTATTTCTTCGGGCAGCAATTAGAGCTGCTTCATTACAAACATTAGCAATATCTGCACCCGCAAAACCTGGTGTCATTTCAGCTAATGTGGCCGGTTGCATATCATTGGCCGTTTTAATGGTCTTTAAATGCACTTTGAAAATTGCTTCCCGACCTTTTAAATCTGGGTGATCGATGCCTATCTGCCTGTCAAAACGACCAGGACGCAACAGGGCATTGTCCAATACATCAGGCCGATTGGTAGCAGCCATCAGAATCACTCCTTTATCTGTACTAAAACCGTCCATTTCTACCAGGAGTTGGTTTAGGGTGTTTTCTCTTTCATCATTTCCTCCCTGCATGGCACCTTTACCTCTGGCACGGCCAATAGCATCAATCTCATCAATAAACACAATACAAGGCGCTTTTTCACGAGCTTGCTTAAACAAGTCACGAACTCTGGACGCTCCCACCCCGACAAACATTTCTACAAAGTCTGAACCTGAGATAGAAAAGAAGGGGACACCTGCTTCTCCTGCCACCGCTTTGGCCAGCAGGGTTTTACCAGTACCCGGAGGGCCTACCAGCAAGACACCTTTAGGGATTTTTCCTCCAAGGGCTGTGTATTTTTTGGGATGCTTTAAAAAGTCAACCACCTCCATTACTTCTTCTTTAGCTTCATCCAATCCTGCTACATCTTTGAAAGTAACATTGACTTTTGCATTATTGTCAAAAAGGGTTGCTTTGGATTTACCAATATTGAAAATCTGCGCACCAGGGCCTCCTCCACCTCCACTCACCCGTCGCATAATGAAAATCCAAATAGCGATAATAATGGCGATCGGGAGTACCCAGCTTAAAATCGGAGCCAGCCAGTTTTGACGGGTATCAGAGACTACATAGACCCATTCATTCTTGGCAATACCTTCATCCGTTTGTATTTCTTCAATTTTATTCCAAAGCCCATCTTTGTCAAAAGGAGATTCAAAAGTAAAACTTGGTCTTGGACCGAATTTACTGACCGATGGGTTTAGGCTTTTGTATTTTTCTACTGCTTTCTCATTGAGATAAACATATACTTCTCGTTCATTTATCAGCTCGAGTTTTGAAATATCCTTATTCCTAAGCATATCTTCAAAGTCTACCCATCTCAATGGTTCGCTGGTAGTTCCTGTCAAACCATAAAAATTGAGCGCCAGCAAAAAAACAGCAAGTAACCCATAAATCCAGTAGGAACTGAATTTAGAAGAATTATTTGGTTGCTTCTTCTTATTATTGTTATTTTCCATCTATTCTAATTAAAAATGTGTTTTTGCTATATTGAGAGTAAACGCATGAGAGTGCAAAACGTTTTTGCACTTGGTTTATATTTTTATTTTTTCTTGAAAAGGTATTGTTAAGGACGAATTTTGCACTTTCTTACCCTTTGAAGTGTAGCTTTTCCTTTAAGAAATTACAAATCTTCATATTCAGTAAAGATGGCATCACTCCAAAGCCCCTCCAGTTCATAATAATTTCGGGTATCTTTGTGAAAGAGGTGAATCACTATGTCAAAGTAATCCATACAAATCCAAAGGGAATTTTCTAGACCTTCATAATGGGCGGGTGACTCTCCTGCTTCATTTTTAAGCCGCAGGTGTATGTTTTCGGAAATGGCTTTAACCTGAGTAGTCGAATCTCCTTCACATATAATAAAGAAACTGGTCGGCGCGTCATCAAGTTGACGTAAATCGAGTTTCAAAATATTTTTTCCTTTTATATCCTGTATGCTATCTATAATTAATGCATTCAGTTCTTCTATTAAGATATTTTTTTGTTGAGCTTGATGTTGTGAATTCAAATGTATTTTTTAATATTTTTGTTAAAATAATTACTTGAGAAAACTTAGCTTTTATGATTATTGATGCTTTAAAAAATGATCTATCTGATCAGAAAATCA
>JBLHJZ010000344.1:0-5763 GCA_047619515.1 Saprospiraceae bacterium
GAGGGAAGCATTCCTTAAACAACTATACCATTGATACTAAAAATCACACATGCCTTTTTCCTGTTGTCGATATTGTTTTTCTCTACCTGTAAAAATGACAATCCGACAAATGAGGATATTCAGCCCGGAACTTCGACAAAAGCTCCGGGATTCACCCTGCTCAGTCCAAAGCAAACCAACATCAATTTTGCCAATACCCTCGATGAAGGTCTCAATACCAACGTACTGCTGTATGAGTATTTTTATAATGGCGGCGGCGTAGCGACCGGAGATTTTAATGGAGACGATTTACCGGATATTTATTTTACCACCAACATGGGGGAGAATAAATTATACCTCAACAAAGGGAACCTACAATTTGAAGATATCACAAAAGCAGCAGGAACCACAGGCCGCCCAGGCCCATGGAAAACCGGTGTTGCCATCGTAGATATCAACGGAGATAATCGCCTGGATATTTACCTCTGCTACTCGGGGGCTATGCCAGAGCCAAAACGAGCCAATCAACTCTTTATTAATCAGGGAAATAATCCCGACAACATTCCAGTCTTCAAAGAAGAAGCGGCTAAGTACGGATTGGACAGCAAGGGTTTTAGTAATCAAAGTTACTTTTTTGATTTTGACAAAGATGGGGATTTGGATATGTTGTTACTCAATCACAATCCCAAATCTTTACCGGTTCTCAATGAGGTCAGCACTGCGCAAATGCTGGCAAAAGATGATCCTTTCAGAGGAATAAGATTGTTTCAACAAGACAAAGGATTCTTTAAAGATATCACCACCAAATCCGGTATCAGCGGGTCTTCTTTGTCTTATGGTTTGGGTATTGGCATCGCAGATTTGAATCAGGACGGATGGCCGGATTTTTATGTTTCCAATGACTATACGATCCCGGATTATTTATACATTAATAATAAAAACGGAACATTTTCCAACCAGCTAAAAGAGAGTGTCAGATACAATAGCCACTTCTCCATGGGCAATGATATCGCCGATCTCAATAATGACGGACTACAGGATATTATCACCCTGGATATGTTGCCCGAAGACAATCAAAGACAGAAATCGTTGATGATTCCTGATAACTATTCCAAATTTGACCTGAATGTCCGCAGTGGGTTTTATTATCAATATATGCGGAATATGTTGCAGTTAAATAATGGCAACGGCTCCTTCAGCGAAATCGGACAGTTGGCAGGGATCTCTAATACGGATTGGAGTTGGGCAGCTTTAGCAGCGGATTACGATAATGACGGTTGGAAAGATTTATATATCACCAACGGCTACCACCGGGATTATACCAATCTCGATTTTATTAATTATATGAATGATTTTATAGCTAAAAAAGGACGCTTGCAGCGGGAAGATGTGCTCGAAATTATCAATAATATGCCGGCTTCTGATGTAGTGAATTATATGTTTGCCAATCAAAATTTATCTTTTGCCAATAAAACCAAAGAATGGGGAATGGATCATATTTCCAATAGCAATGGTGCCGCTTATGCAGATTTAGATAAGGATGGCGACCTGGATTTGGTAGTTAATAATATCAACCAGCCTGCTTTTGTTTTTCAAAATGAATCTCAAAAAAATACAGACAATCATTTTTTACAAATAAAATTGCAAGGAGAAGGACTCAATACATTGGGGATTGGCGCGCAGGTCACTTTGTTTTATAATAATGAAATTCAAAAATCGGAACAATACACGTCCCGCGGTTACCTTTCTTCGGTTTCGCCGGTTTTACATTTTGGACTGGGAAAAAAGAAAACAGTGGATTCTCTAATCGTAGCCTGGCCGAATGGAAAGCAAGAAAAATTAATAAATATCAATGCGAATCAAAAAATAATTTTACAGGAAAAGAATGCAACGACACTTGCTCAAAATACACCCAAGTATAAAACTGTTTTTACTGAAATCCCAACTACGATTAACTATCAAAATAATAAACAAAGTACCAGAGATTTTGATCGCCAACCCTTGCTTATTAGCGAATTATCACACCAGGGCCCTTGTATGACCAAAGGCGATTTAAATGGGGATGGCCTGGAAGATGTTTTTATCGGTGGCGGCAAAGGCCAGTCGGCAGTTATTTATTTGCAACAAAAAAATAAACAGTTTAGCTTATTGAAAAATACGCCTTTCGATGTCGATCTCAATAGTGAAGATACCGATGCGGCCATCTTTGATGCTAATGGAGACGGCCATCCTGATCTTTACGTGACAAGTGGCGGTTATCATAATTTTACATCCTCTGATCCTTCCTTGCAGGATAGATTATACCTGAATGACGGACGGGGGGATTTTACGAAAAGTATCGATGCTTTACCGAACATATATGAAAGCAATGCGACGCTTGCCGTCCACGATTTTAATGCAGATGGTCACCCGGATATATTTGTCGGCGCTCGGGTAGTACCTGGCCGCTATCCCGAAATTCCTTCGAGTGCCTTGTTGATTAATGACGGACGAGGACACTTCACCAATCAAATTGAAACCCTTGCACCAGCACTCCGGCAATACGGTATGATCACTGATGCGCAATGGGTAGATATCAATGGCGATGATCAAAAAGATTTAATTATAGTAGGGGAGTGGTTACCGGTTAGTATCTTTATTTCCACTAAGGGTAAATTAGAAAATAAGACCAGTGATTATTTTGATAAAAACTACCGGGGGTGGTGGAATACCATAACTGTTGCTGATTTTAATAAGGACCAAAAACCGGATTTGTTGCTGGGCAATGCAGGGACTAATATCCAGTTTCAGGTTGCTGAAAAAGAACCTGCCGAACTATTTTATAAAGATTTTGATAAAAATGGCTCGGTTGATCCGCTGTTTTGTTTTTATATTCAAGGCAGCAGTTACCCCTATTTGACACGGGATGAATTGGTCAAACAGCTCCCGTTTTTACGCTCCCGTTTCAAAACTTATCAAAGTTACGCCGATGCCGGGATAAAGGATGTTTTTGAAAAAGGCGAACTGGATGATGCAGGACAACTTGCAATAAATCATTTGGAAACCAGCCTGTTTTTAAGCACAAGTAGTGAAAAATTTCAATTACAAGCACTTCCTGTACAGGCGCAATATGCACCGGTCAATGCGATTCATGTTTTTGATTATAACCAGGACGGCAATGAGGATGTTCTCTTAGCCGGCAATAATAGCCATACCAAACTTCGCCTCGGAAGTATGGAAGCCAGCTATGGTGTCTTGCTGCAAGGAAATGGCCAGGGAGCTTTTGAGTATCGTAGTCAAGCCCTTTCAGGTTTGAACATCAAAGGGGATGTAAAAACTATTTTGCAAATGGATGATCTTTTATTTTTTGGAATTAACCAAGCGCCTTTGGTCGTTTATAAAATAAATTAGTAAGAGACGAGCTTTAGCCTATTCAAAGTCGAGGGCACTACCCAGAGGTATGTTAATCCTGTACATCCTGTCGAAAAAATACTTTTTACACAACCCCGGTACTAGGCAGTACCAAGCTGCTCCCTCCTAAATCTTCACAATCAGCCCCGTATGTAAAATCCGTCCTTCCTTAGTCTTGATCGTCAAGGCATAAGTACCGCGAGGTATGTCTCCTCCTATACTAATCTTGCCCTCGACTACTTTACCTTGATACAATTGTTGCCCGTTGATATTTTTTAAAGAAAAGGTCAAATCCTTCAAAGAAGTATTATCAATGAAGATTTCCATTTTGAAAGGATTCGGATGGAAAGAGATATTGCTTTTTACTAAAATATCTGCCAACGCAGTCGTCCCCTGGTACTCATAAGCGCCGATATCGAAACCAGTACCAATAGGTCGGGGATTACCTTCGAGGTCTGTGCTTAGAAAGGCAACGTTGTTTCCGGCATCGACGGCAGGGGAGTTTTCCAATAAATGAAAATCATTTTGCGAAAAGCTGACAAAAACCTCGTTTGGATTATCGACGACTTGAGAATTCAGATCGAGACCCAGCGCCTGCCATTCCTGGAAAGAAATCGTCGAGCCATCACCTGAAGCACTCATTTTATCATTCAGAATATTAGTATCACTGCTAAAGTCTTCAATAGATTCCGTGCTGATACATCCCCGCCAGGCGTGTTGGTTGAGGATGATATTATTAAAAATATTGGTATTGACATTAGAACCCGAATTGACCAGAATACCCCAGCGACCATCGTCCGGCACTATGATCGTATTATTAAAAATCTCTGCACCTCGGGTCGGAATGGCACCGTCTTGTTGGAACAAGGCAATGCCCTGCGAATTATGGTTATTATAAATGAGGTTGTTATAGACAATTGGATTTTCGACCCCGTCCATATTCAATCCGGCAGCGAGATTATTGTCGTGGAGTATATTGCCATAGACCTGCGCATCGGAGATAATCCCATCGCCGCCCTGAGACAGATCGCCATTCATATGAATGCCGATATTATTATTTCCGAAACATTCATTATAGCGGATAATCGGTCGATCCGAGCTATTGGAAACATAGATGCCATGTTCGTCTTCAGAATTGCTACAGATATTGTATTCGATAATGATGTCATCCGTGAAGCCGGTAAAAATTCCGCGTTCGAAATTATGATCGCAGACACAATTGCGGACGATACAATGATTGGCCAGCGCCAGGCGGATGCCGTTCCGGGGCTGATTGATCACTTTAAAACCATCCAGGATCACATAGTTCGCATTTTCGATATTGATGCCGTCATTGGTCGTACAGGGCATATTGATGACTACCTCATTGCCAAGTGTTTTAAAAACAATCGGAGCACCCGATGTACCGCCATTCCATAAGGCAAAGCCGGTGTAATTTCCATTTTCTACTAATACACTATCTCCGGCGACTACGATATCCGCGGCATATTGTATGGTTTCAAAAGCACCAGGGAGGCTCAGACCCGTATTCGCATCATTACCATTATTGGAAATAAAATAAGTGGTGGCAGAAAGGGAAAAGCAGCATTGTATAAAGAGGAAAATAAGGCAAATGGGTTTGTTGAGCATAGTGGATATTGGATGTTGTAAGGCGATGTATTTTGTCAGCTTCCACTAGCTAAACGAAAGATTGTTTTGATTCATTATGAAAACCCGAAAAATTTGTCCTATTCAAAGGATAGACATAAAACTATACTACAGACCAGTATATTGGAAAGGAAACAGCGAGACTGCTCGATCAATTGGATAAGCTGGATTAGGTATAATTTATTATTATTGGTCTGGGCCAGGCCTTGATAATACCATGGTGATTTCGAAAATAACCATGATTTAGCCTATGGCAGTCTAAATTTTTATCATTTTAAAATATCGAAAATCTCCCTCACTTCCCAGTTTCAACACATAAACCCCGGCAGGTATTGACCTAATATCTATATCTAGCCTATTGCTAAATTCACGGCTCAATGAAATCATTTCTTTTCCATTAATAGAAAAAACCTGTAGCTGTAAATGAGTATTTATATCCGTTTCAATACTAAGGAAATCGTGACTTGGGTTGGGATATATATTGATAAAATAATCCCTTTCAATATCCTCTACATCCACAAAATTCACAAAAATAGTTTCTGAAATCACCGTAGCGCAAAAGACCGAAGTTGCCACAAAGGTCACTTCATAAGCCCCTGGAACAGCATATTCATGGACCGGGTTTTCTGCGGTAGAAATCGGGGTTCCATCTCCAAAATCCCATTGATATGCAGTGGCATTGGAAGAAGTATTGGTGAAACTCACCTCGTTATCGTTTATGCTATAACTAAAGGAAGCGATCACCTT
>JBLHJZ010000345.1:0-5744 GCA_047619515.1 Saprospiraceae bacterium
ATCGACCTACGGTCTTGTGAAACGATCACTAGCTTGTAATTCAAAGAGTTGAACCCATTCTTACGATTGCCATGCTTATGAATACTACTTAGGAATGAGTTACAAAAAATCCTACGCCAAACTCTGTCAATTTATTTATACCTCATTCCTAAGCGATATGTTTAATTCATTTTTTGTATCTTAATTAAACTTTTATAGATACTAATGGTTTTCATAAAATAAGCAAATGTCTTTAATATGAATAAAAAAGCAAGCCCTATCGGAAATAGTGGTTTTTACAATCAGGAGTATGTCCCCACTAAAATATTTATGGAATACCTGGAGAAGGCGAATGTTTTACCCTATAAATCGGAGTTGAGTTTTGAGCCATTTATGGAAAAGCTAAATTCGCTGGCACAAGGCTCTTGTAGCCATACCAAAGCAGCCCTTTCTCCTATGTTTAAAGATGCTGATATTCTTTTGCACAAAGAGGGCATTGATTTCGAAAAATTAGACGATCAGCAGATACAGAGTATGCTTGGAAGGATGTTCCCCTATATGTTTTTAAATCAACAAAAAAGTTTTATTGGTTCTCCCTTTAAGAAGAAGATATATTTTCAAACTCCGGCCATCATGGAGTTTTTCAATTCCGGAGATTGGCTTATTAAAATAGACCTGATTGCTCATAAGGAAAATATGATCACTTCGACAATCCGGGCTGGCGCTTTCCTTTTAAAACAATTCTATAACGTTACTATTGATGAATTTCATTCTCAGGTTGTGACGCTTAAAAATGTAAAATCCGGTCTCGAAAAGCATTTTGAAATTGGAATTAAGAATGATTTTGTTGAAGCTACTGCCGTCAAGCCATTAAAAGATCTATTGAAAAAGAAGATTAGCCAACTGCTCAATAATATTTATGATGAAACGCTTTGGTTGGAAGCGTTCCCTGTTGAGAATTTTGAATTTAAAGGGTTTTTGATCGCTACTTTGAATGATGTAACTGGCGCCGAAACACTGTCTCTCTTAAAAAACACAGTGACCTTGAATGAAGAAGAAATGACACCGGAGTTTTTCTTTCCTTTTGTTGAACAGCAACTTAAAAATTACCTCGGGATCTCTGATTTACGCGTGGGAATGGTAATGGTAACTTTTGAGGAATTTTTCCAGGGGGGGGCATCTCACAGCCTGACTGGAATTTGCCATACAAAAACCTTAAAGGGCGAAGATGGAAAGCCTAGTATTTATAAAAAAGCTTTTAAAAAGGATAGCCCTTTTTTATTTGATGACCTGACACAAAACGAATATGATTCTGAGCCTTCGAAGGCACTACTTGATAATGGAATAAAAAGCCTTATTCTTTTACCGATTTACAATTCCTCCGGAAAGCTAAGTTCTATTTTTGAGATAGGTGCTAAGGAAGCTATGAAGTTCAACGCATTGACCTTACTTCAATTAAAGGAGTTTTTTAATATAATGAAACTTGGTGTTGATCGCTATCTTCAGACAATGGATAATATGATTAGTCAATTTATCCAGGAACAGTTTACTTCTCTCCATCAAAGTGTAAAATGGAAGTTTGAAGAGGTGGCTACAAAGTATGAAATTCAAAAAACATTACCTGATTTTAAAGGCATTATTGAGCCTATCGTTTTTAAAGACATCTATCCGCTCTATGGCCAAGCCGACATTGTCAGCTCTTCAAAGTTGAGAAATAAATCAATCCAGGCAGACCTTACCGATAATCTTCAAAAGGTAATTCATCTGATGAATACCTGGAATGACCATGTTCAGTTTCATTTAATGGAGGCCTATATTATAAAAGCAGAAAACATTATTGAGCGTCTTAAAAAGGAGTTTATCTCCAGTGATGAATCCTTGATCGTAGAATTACTCACCGGAGAGATTCATCCTTTGCTTCAACAATTAGGCGAAAGATACAGTGAACTTCCTTCAGGCCCATACGAGGATTATTTAAAGCAATTGGATCCTGATCTGCACATCATTTATAATCAGCGAAAAGACTATGAGCAAAGTGTAAGTCAGCTCAATTCAGCCATCGGTAGTTTCCTTGAAAAAGACGATCAGAAAATGCAAAAAATCCTTCCGCATTATTTTGAAAAGTACAAAACGGATGGAATCGAATATAATATTTACATTGGTGATGCTATTCTCAAAGATGGTGGTTTTAGTCCTTTCTTTTTAAAAGATTTCCGCATTTGGCAATTAGTGAATGCTTGTGAAATCACTCGCTTAGTAGAGGAGCTGGCACCAAAGCTTCCGGTTCCGCTCAAAACGGCTCAATTACTTTTTGTTTATAATAATTCATTGAGTATTCGTTTCCGAATGGATGAAAAACAATTTGATGTAGATGGCACTTATAATGTCCGGTATGAGATTTTGAAAAAACGGATTGATAAAGCAGTGATTAAAGGTACCGGTGAGCGGCTTACTGTTGCCGGAAAAGTTGCTATCGTCTATCTCCAAAGTAAAGACCGAAACGAGTATTTAGAATACCTGGAATACCTGGTACAAAAAGGATATATTCAGTCTGACATCGAAGACCTCGAATTGGAAAAATTGCAAGGCGCAGAGGGATTGAAAGCTTTGAGGATTACGGTTATTTAGGGGTCAGAGGTCAAAGGCCAGAAGTCAGGGGTCAATAGCTGACCTTTGACCTTTGACTTCTGACCTTTGATTCCAGAGCGGAGCGTCGGCAGGAATTTGCTTCCTGAGTTTTCTCAGATACTGGTGATAGTGCACTTCTACGGTGTGGCGTTTTCTGCTTAGAAATTCTTTTTCAATCTGATCTGAATCTTTTTCTGCTCTTTCTTTTGTGTTTTTGGGCAACTGCCATCGGCCTGCAATATAATTTCCGGTGATTCTCGACTGGGCGTCACTCAATGGCCAAACGGCTCCCTGTGGTTGACACAAGCCAATGAAAATTAATGTGGGATGCTCAGGATGGAACATTCTCAGGTAGAGCGGAACCCGGTCACTGTCGGCATAGTCCAAAAATTCTTTTTCGAAAAATGGTGTTGCAATCTGATATCCTGTAGCGGCAACTATGCTATCATATTCCGCTACCTGTCCGTCACTAAAAAACACTTTTTTCCCGACTACTTTTTCTATTCCTCTTTGCGGTTGTACTTTTCCATGTCGTATTTTATAGAGAAGCTCTGAATTTAAAGTTGGATGAGCTTCGAGCACACTATGCTTTGGTGGCTCTAAACCATAGCTACGGTAATCTCCTACCTGGATTTTTAAACTCAGTGACAACAGTGGTTTTTGTATAAACCTGGGGAGCCATATCATTTTATCATTGAAGGTGTCCGAGGGTTTTCCCAGAAAAAATTTTGGAATGATATACTGAGGTGTTCGAATACTAATATCAACTTTTTTTGCTACCCTGCTTATTTCTACGGCGCAGTCACAGCCTGAATTTCCGGCCCCAACTACCAGCACTCTTTCTCCTTCAAAGCCTTTATTATTTTTAAATTCATGGGAATGGATATATTTTCCGGTAAAGTGATTTTTGAATGCCGGGTGCCGGGGTACCGAGTGATGACCATTGGCGATTATTAGAAAATCAAAAATTTCTTTTTCCCCACTGCCCGAAATGATCTCCCATTTATTATGTTCTAGTTTCCTGACGCTTTCCACTTTTGTATTAAATCTGATGTAAGGAAGTAAACCAAATTCTTTTGCATAGGATTGAAAATATTCCAAAACCTGGCCATGAGAAGGGTAGTCGGGATATTCTTCTGGCATTGGAAAACCCTCGTATTGAGACATGGTCTTTGAACTGATGATATGCGTCGTTTCACAAACACTGGAGTGGGATACCTTTTGGGTGTAAATCCAATTGCCGCCGACCTGGTCGTTTTGTTCGTAACAAACTATGTTTTTCACTCCTGCCTGAATCAGGTTTTTGATGGCTGTTATTCCTGAGCATCCGGCACCAATGATAGCTACTCTTGATTCTTGCTTTTCCATATGCGAAAATAAGATTTTTTATGGTACTGCCGGTACATCTAATTATGTACAGTGTAAATATTTCTATTAAATGCAATCGTAAACGCTAATGAATTTCTTCAAAATTATGACTGCCGTTTATCTTAATTGATTATCTTGAGTGCAGATAAATGAAATAACAAAGCAACAAGCACTATCATGAAAAAAGCACTTTTGCGTATTTTCTTATTTGGATTATTACTATTTGGACTTTATGGAGCCTATAAATATTATGGTCATTCTAAGGAAGAACAAAGAAGAGCTGCCTACTACGAAAATATAGTGGACACTTCTTCTCCGACGGTTACGGTACTGCGAGATTCTATACTCATAGGATATCAAAATAAAAAGCGTACCATCCATATCTATGTACCGCCTAACTATGATAGCGACTCCGTAGTTCGGTATCCAGTGATGTATTTTCTTGATGGAGAATCATCATTTAACGATCTTGAAAATATGGGCCCTGAATGGCAGATAGATGAGGTGATTAATGCCGCTTCCGCGAATGGCCAACAGACAGCCATAGTAGTAGGAATTAACCAGGCAGAAGATAGAGATGCAGAATATACACCCTTTGTGAATGATGATAATCCCAAAGCACACGGGGCTGAATTTGCCAAATGGCTAACAACGGATCTTAAGAATTGGATTGACGCTAATTATCGCACCAAGCGAGAAGCCCCGGCGACTTCTATAGGAGGAATCTCTCGTAGCGGCATGATGGCCTATTATATGCTGATGGCACATCCGGAGGTATTTGGCAATGCAATTATTCAGTCTCCTTCTATGTGGGTAGATCACGATCGCCTCATGGCCATGAACCTCTCCAAGACACAGCTAAGAGATAAGAAAATATTTGTAAGTGTCGGAGCGTATGAAGGTCAGGTGATGATACCTCATGCAGAGGCTATCTATAATAAATTTAAAGACCAAGGTCTAAATGAAGATGAATTACGCTTTGAGATCATACCCGATGAAGGGCATTGGCATGTGACCTGGCGTAAGTCTTTTGCTTTGTCGTATCCTTGGTTGATGGAGTGATGGATACCATCGGGTTACATTTCATTTTTGCAGGCATCAATATTTCTTTATATAGGGTTGGATTTGACTTTAAATATTCAGTCAGATTAATGAATAACCTGACACCCGGTGGTGTGCGTGTGAGTATGGAAGAGGCGCACTCCGATCAATGAATTGGTCGGAGCCGTCTACTCGATAATGCCTAGTTTTTATTTCCTCTTTCAGAAATTTTTATTACTTCCATTATAATATTCAAAGCCTTATCATTCCCTGTAAAATAATCTGTTGATGATAAACTAACGGGGATATGTGGCGCGATCCATTTACGATTGTCTTCTGTTTTTAAATCTTGATAAAATTGTGTGGAAATCATTCCCATTAATCCTGAATATGGTAATTGAAACCATCCTACATCTCCAATATGGTTGGGCTTTGAACCACTAGGTTCGCCTACTAAAATTGGGTTTGTGTATTTAGTGATGTCCGTTAATAAGTTTTGTCCTGCAGAAAAGGTTCCTCGTCCCATTATTACAAAAATTTTCCCTTTAGGATTCATAACTTCAAAATTGGTTAGGGTTTTTAGCATTGGAGGTAATATGGTCTTCGGCTTTTCCTTCCGAAATAGCTAAGGCTATTCCGAAAGGAAAGAGCCTTGATTGATCAAAAAATCCTATTTTATCGACATACCAAACAAAATTTGGACAGGTTCTTAGTTTTTCTTTTTCTTT
>JBLHJZ010000346.1:0-5731 GCA_047619515.1 Saprospiraceae bacterium
TGAGGTGCGGTAGGGCCCTGGCATTGCCCCCAAATCCCGGTAAATGAAACATTGGGCACTTTGCCCGTTAAGTTTGCAGTATCTTTTCCGATTTGTAAAACCATAGCCCAGATCTCTGAGGTATTCTGTTGCATGGGGTCAAGGTCTACCAAAGCTGCCTGAAGCGGGAAAGATGACGAATACACGGCTTTCACGGGCTGGCCAATAATAGCATCCTGCTCTGACGTAGTGGCCGAGGTTCCATCCGCATAATCCACCTGTTTGACCACGCAGTCATCCATCAGCGCAAATCCACCATCTCCTCTTGGATTCCAATATAGCTCTACTTTTTCCAACTCATTCGGGGTTGGATAAATCAAAGGATTATAATTATTAGGGGTGTTGTTGATGGTAGAAGGGGAAGCCTGGTAGGTGCCAGAAAAATGAATTCTTGGGTAATCAAGATAACTCATAGGGTTTCGTATTTTAGGGTTATAAAATTAAAATATCCTTGGTATTGCATGGATATTTCGACTAAGATAATAAATAAATTTTTTTCTCCGTAATTCTATCTTATATATTTTAATTTGAATTTGAATTTTCCCAAGTTTAATGCTACTCCGCTATTACACATGGCTAGACATTTTTCCTTATAAACTGCTCGGCTTTCTGTTGACTGTTTAGATGCTTGACTAACTAGCTTCTTGTTTTTCGGCGTATGATTTCCTTATGCATTTCAAAAACCCAATTATCCTATAACAACCGCTGCCCACAATTATTACAAAACGGCAAGCTCTCCGGTACCCGCAATTTGCATTTCGGGCAAAATTTAATACCTGGTTTGAGTGGTGGTGGTTTTGACAAATCGGTCTGGCGATTGAGTACCATTTTGTAGCGACCGGAGTCGATCCATTTGAAGAGTTCGTTGCCACGGCCTACGCTCCAGTTTTGTTCGCCGAACATGAGGCTCAGGTATTTGATTACTTTATTATAATTGCCTTCGTCAAACCCCTGGAACTCCCTGGCCTGGGTTACAAAATCGTCTACATTAAAAGAGTCGTAATACTTTTCGGGTAAGCCGGATATTTTTGCGAGTGCTTTGGTGGCAATGGTGGCGTCCTGACAAGCGAGTAGTCCGGCACGGTCTGCGGTATATTCCGACATTTTTTGCCAGTGTAATAAGGCGGCCTGTAAACCCATGGAGACAATGGATCCTATCCCTAAGGTCATCGCGCCGAGTATCTCACTCAGGACGGGAAGTATGGTTCCGATTTCATAATAGAGTACATGCTGACTTTTGATATGACCGATTTCCCTACCGATGATGAATAAGAGTTCTTCATCCGTAAAGGAATCTATTGCTGCACTGCTCAGTGCGATGATCGGGTGATCTACTCCGGTGGTAAAGCCTTGTAGTTCATCGCTTCTGACCAAATATAGCGCAGGGGTAATCGGTAGATTCAGGATTTGCCGGGCTTCTTCAAATAGACTGTATAGATCCGGGAAGCTGCTTTGGGTGACCCGGAGATTACTACTGGTAAGCTGAATATTGAATATCTTTTCGACGCCGTATTCGTAGAATTTTTTGACGAGGGTGTCCAGTCCTTTGGTTCCCTGCAAAGCGTCGAGTGCTTTTTTATCAAAGGGGTGTTCGTATTCTCTAGGGTCGAGGTTGATGATGCGTTTCATAATTTCATTTGGTGAGTAATGAGGAGTGAGAGGTGAGGCCTCGGGTTATTGCTCACCCCTCACCCAATCACCTCTCACCGCTGTAATTAAAGGTTGATTGATGAGATTTTTGGTTCGCTTCCGTTATCTGGAAAAAAGAGGCGAATTTGTCCGGTAATCCCGCCGAGGTCTTCGATCTTTTTCAAAGTGTATATCCATTCCATTCCGTTTTCTTTATCTAATAATATTCCGATGGTTTTTCGGCCGCTATTTTTTTTATCTTTTATTTCAACTGGTGTTTTATAAAGATGAATTTTCTCATAAGCCTTCCAAAATTTATACTTTTTAAAATTCAATTCTAATTCGCCCTGAGCGATTAAACTTTTATGGATCAGGGGAAGTACATGTAGTGCGCCAATATTCGGTTCACAGGTATTCATTAAATGGAAAAGTCTATTGATCAAACTTAAGGTTTTTTTATCTTGTTCTCTTCCTGAATTTGAAATAATTTTTTTATTAAAAGGTAAAGGTGGAGGCTTCGCACCTACAGTACCTTTTTTCATTTCTTCTGCAATATTTAATATACCCATCGCTATATTTTGAAAAGCCAGATCATGGGTGTCCCAATGCCTGCTCCTGACCGGATGCCCTCCTATCGGCAAAGGCTTCATCCCGGCTAGTATATCCATTTGCCAGATACAGGGCCGGAGGATGACGGGAATGACCTCTGCCTTGCCTTGCTTTTGTCTCTCATAGGCAGTCCTTAAATCCTGCTCGTATTTTCCGTAACAGTCAGGTGCTAAAAAATTGGCGCTAATCAATAAGAGGATGATCTGTGATTGTTGTAAATACGCGCTGATTACGGCATCTGTGTTTTTATTATACCCTATCTTTCCCTCCTGCCAAATGTCAATAAATCCCCGCTGACTCAACACACTTAGGGACAGGTTACTAATAACTGTCTGCTTTATACTTGTTCTTTTGACCTTATACTTCACACAAAAAATAGCGTATAGAACCACTATTCCCTATTTTTTGTGCTTGTCTAAAGCCAAAATAACTTCGCCTAAATCGGACACTTATTAATACCCTATCCCTTAGATGGGTTTCCAGTTCTTGTTTCAAGGCCAGATCCTCTTCTGCAAAGAGTATAAATACATTGATATTTTCCGGATGGTCGACCATTGGGTTTCGGATATAGTTTCGGAAGTAAATTTAAAGAAAAGATTTGGATTAGAGAAAGGAGCTAAGTCGTCAAGGAGTCAAGGTCGCTGACACTCACTTCTCACTTCTCACCTCTAACTACCTACCTGACCAGCGTCACATCCCCTTTAAATACCTCTACCCTTCCGTCAAAAAATTCGATTTCCGTAAAATAGATATAAACCCCGGGCGGCATATCCCTTTCTTTGAATCTGCCATTCCAACCCAGGGGTTCAATATTGGTCTGGATGTCTTCGGCAAAAAATAGGTTCGCTCCCCAACGATCAAAAATGCGGAATTCATTGATATTAGCGACGGACTGATCGCTGTAGATACTGAAGTAATCATTATACCCGTCATCATTTGGGGAGAAAGCAGTAGGGATATAGACGTTTCGATCTTTTCGTACGGTAATTGTTATATAGCCTTCCGCCTCACATCCGGAAAGATTGATCACCAGAAGTTGATAAGAGGTTTTTTCTACAGGCTGTACGAGCGGAGACAGTGTCGTGATATCCGGAAAGTTCCATATAAAAGTATCCACAGGCTGATTGATAAAAGCATCGAGTCGGATACTTTCTCCAAGGTCTATGACGATATTATCGCCCAGTTCGACAATGAATTCCGGTTGCGCCTGGAGGTAGATTAGGGTATCCCATTCGCATCCATTCGCATCCTGAATGATTAGGTTATAGGCGCCCGATGCGAGATTATCGAATTGATCGTTTGCATAAAAATTCTCTCCATCAATGGAGTAGGTAAATGGGCTTGTTCCACCATCAACCCCGATAATTGAGATGCTACCATTTTCATCCCCATAACATTCCGGATCGACCGCTTCTGTATCTGCACCCTGTGGTATAGCCGGGTCGAGGGTCACGAGTGTATTGGCTTCTCCGGGACAACCATTATCCAGATTGGTTACGATCAAAGTATAAGTGCCATCTGCATCAACAGTCGGGGTCAGCGTACTTCCGCCTGAAATAATATTTCCAGGGTTAGTCACCCATTGGATAGAGACATTATTGGTTGGGGCATCATACGTTCCATTCAAAGTGACTTCGGTTTGAATACAATCCAATTGTTGAGCTGATCCTGCGTTTACCATTGGCGGGTCAGTATCCATTGCAACAAACACCTCTTCCTCCACTGAGCAACCGTTGCTGATATCTGTGACCACCAGTGTGTAAAAAGCAGAAGCACTAACAATCGGCGTCAGGGATTGGTCACCAGACGCTATAAGGCCACCAGACCATTGGTAGGTAAAGTCAGGCCCTAGCGAAGAACCGTTGCCGTTTAATGATACCATCAGTTCATCACAGGTCAAAGCTAGCGGTTCCGCAATCACAGCAAGCGGTAGGTCTTGATTTATAGTAATGGCAATCGATGTCGAAGCAGTACAGCCAGTAGTCAGATCCGTAATCGTCAAAACATATATGCCTTCTTCATCGACTTCGACCAGATCGTTCGTTGTACCAGAGACAATATTCCCTTCTCCATCCACAGACCATTCAAAACTAATCCCGCCCTGAGTTTGAGAATCATTACCTGTCAGTTGCAAAGTCGTTTCAATACAATCCAATTCGGTATCCGTGATCGCTGTAATGATAGCATTCGGGGGTTCGTGAAACACAATTGGAACTCCTGTTGATTCCGTATAACAGGCATCTGCATCCGAAACGTTTCCATTGCCGTCATCGGTACCTGCGATCACGGTTACAAAATAAGTTGCCCCATATTGCATCCCTGGCTGGAAACTAAATTCCGGCGTATTTGAAGTATAAAAAATAGTATTCCCAATCGTATTGATATCTCCGTCGTGAACGATAAATTCAATCAGGTCATTGCCATCCAGGTTACTTCCGAGGTGAGTAGCAGTGAACGTTTCGTCCCCGCAAACATTTAACCCGGCCTCCTGGATCACCCCGGTCTCCGTTACACATTGGCAATCATAGGCTCCTGAAATTTCTATAGGTCCGCAGCCATTTCCATCATCAATATAAAAAACATAGGATGAATCTTTGGGAATAGCCACACTGGTAAAATCATTCCCATTTAAAATACCGCCATCACCCGTCACTATATAGGTACCGGCCTCACCGCCTGTAATTTCAAAAGTGACGATATAGGAAATATTGAGTAAGTCGCAGGTTTCTATTATGTTGATGCCTGCTGGTGCCTGATTAACAATCACTTCAACAGCATTCCCAATAATACCTTCACAATCCAATCGGGAAACATCCACCATTGAGACTATCGAATAGTTGGTAGTTTCGGTCGGCATCACGGGAATGATATGTCCATCCGATATACCATTTAAAGTATATAGCTGATCATCGTCGGTATAGACTACATTAAAAATATTAGTGTTTTCTGCCAGGTTAAAAGTGATATCCGCGGACTCGCCCGGACATATTTCGATCGTACCGGAGAGACTTCCGGAAGGTGGCGTAAAGGTTTGCGTAATTATTTGAACCTGTTCAAAACTGTTCCCACATTCATCGGCCACACTCCAGGTACGTGTAATGATATCTTCGCAATCAGCTACCGAAATCGCATCGGTATAGGTCGCAAACCTCGGCCCCTGATCGGCCACTCCCCCATCGCAGTTATCTGATTCATCAGTCACATCACCGGTGACGGTTAAGTCTGTTGGATCATCATTAGCGCCGATTGTAATATCAACCGGTACGGAAAAAGCTGGAGGTTGAGTATCTACAATCGTAAAACTGGCAATGGATGTCACAGTATTTCCACTCGTATCTGTTGCAACAAAAGTTACGGTCACACTTCCTGTTTCGCCACAATCATCTGAGGTAGTCGGATTAACTGGGGTCGTCGACCAGCTGAGGCTGCTACAGGCATCGAAAGCAGTAGCACC
>JBLHJZ010000347.1:0-5727 GCA_047619515.1 Saprospiraceae bacterium
CTGGTGACAATTACTTCGACGATCCCGTCACTTTCACCGAAGCAACTGACCGGCGTATTCGCTATCACCGCAGCTTCCAATTCTCCTGATTCGATAATAGAAAAGCTAATCGGAGCAGTACAACCGTTTTCATCTGTGACTCCCACGGTATAGTCTCCGGCTAACAGATTATCAAAGCTGCCCGTAGTATTCATTTGACCATCTAAAGTGTAGGTCAGGATTCCTGTTCCGCCTATCGCTTCGACCTGAGCAGCACCGAAAATAGCACCTCCACATCCGATGGCTTGTAATTCCAATATTTCCACTTGGATAGCTTCCGGTTGCGTAATAGTCCATTCACTGGTATAAGAACAAGCATTCTCATCCGTAACTACCAGGGTATAAATTCCGCCGGATAGATTTTCAAAAGTGCCGTTTGTATTTGTTTCTAAACCTACCGTATAAATATAACTTCCGACCCCGCCAAAGCCATTAACTTGAATCATCCCATCGTCCGCTCCATAACAACTAACAGCGATACTTTCCATCACATTGACATCCACTGCCAGCGGTTGATCTACCGTAACCGGCAAGCTCGTTGAACATCCATTGCCATCTGTGACAAGGAGGATATAATCCCCTGCTGCCAAATCTGTAAAAATACCAGCTGCCTCATTTTGGCTATTTAAAGTGTAGGTATAGTTTCCATCTCCTCCCTGCCCCGTGGCATTTACTGAGCCAGTCGCTTCACCAAAACAAACCACATCTGATGTTTCCAATTCCGCCAACCCGATCACATCCGGTTGAGAGACTTCATATTCAAGAACGCTTTCACAACCATCGCCATCAATTACGGTTATGGTGTATATTCCGCTATTGAGATTATCAAAATATCCGCTGGTATTCGTAACCGTTCCGAGTACAAATTCATAGCTTCCACTTCCGCCTTGCGCGCTGACCTGTATACTTCCGTCTTCTTCCCCATAGCAACTAATGACATCAACGTCTTCAGCAAGTATATCTAAATTTGCACCTTCGGCTATGTCAAAAGATTGTACGCCGGAACATCCATTAGCGTCCATGATTTGAATTTCATAAGATCCGGCGGGGAGGTTTTCGAAAGTACCAAAGCTGTTGGTTTCCGTGCCAAGCGTATATTGAAAATTACCGGTACCGCCACTGGCCTGTACCTGAACAGCGCCGACACCATCAATATCCGCGCAGTCAATATTTTGTAAATCTATAATCTCTGATGCTATCTCATCGGGCTGGGAAACGGTAACATTGACGGTTGTCAAACAAGCATTTTCATCAGCGATCATCACTTCATAATTCCCAGCTTCAAGGTCTATGAAAATTCCGGAATTATTGGTTTCTGTACCAATCGTAAAGGTGAAAGCACCTGTACCTCCCTGCGCTCCTGCCTCTACCAGTCCGGTATTCCCACCAAAGCAAGCTACCGGAGCATTTTCAATAATAGACCCCGTCACTTCCGTAGGTTCGTCTATTATAATCTCTGCGGAGTTTGTACAACCTGTCGCATCGGTAACTGATAATCCATAGATTCCAGCGGAAAGATTTTCAAAAAGGCCGTCATTATTGGTCTGTCCATTACTGAGGGTATACGCCAAAGTTCCAGTACCTCCAGAAGTCGTCAGTTGAACCCATCCATCCATATTTCCAAAACAATTATTTTGTTGAATTTCGGAAATCTCCGGTAATAATTCTGCCGGTTGAGATATGTTTTGTAAAATAGTATTTGAACAACCACTGGTATCCATTACCTGAATTTCATACTCCCCGGCTGCCAGGTTTTCAAAATAGCCTGTCGTATTGGTTTCACTGCCTAAAGTATATTCCAAAGACCCTGAGCCACCGGATCCCGCTGCCTGAATGGAACCTATCGTCTCTCCAAAACAATTATTCATATTAGCTTCCGTCACCTCCAATGCAATCGTATCTACCTCAGCAATGTCCACGTCAATCGCAATTTCACAAGCATTGACATCTACAATAATTACCGGATAGTTACCTGCAATAAGGTTATTAAATTCTCCTGAGGTATTGGTTTCATTATTGGCAGTATATTCTAAGGTTCCGCTACCGCCAATAGCGCTGACTACAAAACTTCCATTGCCTTGTCCGTTACAGCCCACGTTTTGTGATTCTGTAATATTCGCCTCCAATTCCGCCGGTTGATCAATAGTCGCCTCCGTCGTTGTCGAGCATCCATTCTCATCGGTCACGGTATACTGGTATAATCCAGAAACCAGATTATTAAAAGCACCGTCATTATTGGCGTTCACGCCATCATCAAAAGTAAAGATTCCGGAGCCACCATTTGCAATAAGTTGTACCATTCCATCGGCATCACCAAAACAGGAAACATCCATTATTGCATCAATACCCGATTCCAATTCAGCGGGTTCGGTTATTTCAAAATCATAAGTGCCTGAACAAGCGGAACCATCGGTAACTACCGCCGCATAAATTCCTGGAGAAAGGTTTTCAAATAAACCGGTGTTATTGGTTTCAGCGCCAAGGGTGAAATCAAAATTTCCATTTCCTCCGGATACGAGTAACTGAATAAAGCCATTCTGTTCTCCAAAACAGGAAACAGGAGATAGCTCTTCTTCTGCGATTTCCAACTCAGGGGTGGAGCCAACAGCAGCAGCAATATTTGTATCACAAGCATTTCCATCCACCACCTCAATGGTATAGTTTCCTTCCATCAAATTTTCAAACAAACCTGTATTATTCGATTCGGCACCCAAAGTAAAGATAATTGTCCCGGAACCTCCGGCTACCTCAAGCTGAATAACTCCGGAAGCTTCTCCTACACAACTCACATTGGAAACATAATCAATACTCACTTCCAATTCTATCGGTTCTGCAACGGTTACTTCGATAGTTTCCGCGCAGCCGTTTCCATCGGTAGCCACTACGGTATATACATCGGCTTCCAGGTTATTGAACGCTCCGGTATTATTTGTTTGCGCATTTAAAACATATTCAAAAGTATTATCCCCTCCTGTTGCGCTGACCATAAAACTACCGGTACTGTTTCCAAAACAATCTACCGGATCATTGGAAAGCTCTGTGATCACGACTTCCTCCGGTTCATCAATACTGACCGTTATCTCCTCGCTACAATCATTCTCATCCATTGCTATTATTGAATAAGTACCTGCCGGAAGGTCATTGAATATGCCTGTATTATTGGTTTCATTATTTAAAATATATTCAAAAACTCCGGTACCCCCATTTGCTGCGACATCCACTAAACCCGTGGGCATCCCAAAACAATCAGGATTTGTCTGGCTTTCAATCTCCGTCGTAATGACATCCGGAGCGGCCAGCGAAATCAAAGCTATTCCTTCACAGCCTGCATCATCCAACACACCGATTGTGTATCCTCCCGGAGCCAATCCGGTAAATATATTCTCCGGGCCGTAACTTCCACTGTTAAGATTGTACAAATAAATACCAGTCCCGCCATTACCCTGGACTTCGATTAATCCATCCATAGCATTCTCACAGGAAATATTTTCAATACTAACTGTATCCAATTCGATGGCTGCACTTTCCAGCACTTCTATTTCCATATCCGTATTACAGGTATTATCATCCACTACCAAAACAGTATGGATTCCTGCCGGAACGTTAATAAAAGTTACGGTATCACCAGTCAGGTTTTGTGTATCAAAAGTAAAAGTATTCACTCCAGTTCCTCCCGACGAAGTGACTGTAATCGTTCCGTTTGTCTGCCCGGCACAACCTGCATTTGTCTGCTCAATCAATTCGAGCACCAATTCTTCCGGGGCATCCAGCGCCACATCAATTTCTTCGTAACAACTATTTGCATCAAGCACAGAAAGAAAATAGGATCCTGCTGGTAAATTATCGAAGGCAGGATTCGCCTGGTAGTTGACCCCATCAATGGAGTATTCATAGCTCGAAGTTCCGCCAACTGCCTCCAGGATGATTGACCCAGTGCTATCACCAAAACAGAGTACGGGTTCAAGCTGCAATAAACTCACTTCTAACAAATCCGGTTCGCTAATACTAAAAATAGTCTCTGCGGTACAGCCATTCTGATCCAGGGTGCTCATCAAATAATTACCGACAGCCAGGTCAAAGAAGATAGGAGCCGACTGATAGTTGATCTGATCAATGGAATAAGTATAGTTTGGATTACCTCCAATGGTAATCACGGAGATCAGTCCATTGTCTTCTCCAAAGCAAGTGATATTAAAAATCTCTTCAGGGACAGTAAACATCTCATCAGGTTCGATGATAAATGCATCGATCGGGGACTCACAACCATTCGCATCCTGTACTATTATCGTATGAGGACCGGCACTCAGATTAGTAAAAATATTATTTGTAGAAAAAGTGCCGCCATCAATATTGTATTGATAAGGATTACCCGGCGGAGAAGTTCCTCCCGTTGCACTAACGATCACTAAGCCATCTCCATCTCCAAAACAGGTTACATTCTCCTGTGCATCTAAAAATAGGATTAATGGTGAAGGCTCATTAATAATCACTTCAATATCTATCGTCGTTCCCAAATCATCCTGAGCAGATACCACATGCGTTCCTGCTGCTATACCTGTAAAAGTATTATTATTCTGATACGCTCCATTATCAATAGCATAAGTATAAGGAGCCGTTCCTCCTGTAGCCAAAACCGTCACAGCACCGGTACTTTCACCAAAGCAAAGCACGTCAATAGTAGTGACTAATTCCAGCACCAAAGGCACTCCTGCTGCATCACAATAAGTATTGGCAGCATTCAGCAAACTAGATCTTGAGGTATTTAGAATATCATGCATATAATTCCCCTGATCAGTGGAAAAAGCATTCATACAATCATCATTCACATAGTCCATATAGTTCATAAACATATCGCCGGCATTACCGCAACTAGGACTGGGATGGTTTGGGCAACCATAATTTTCATTATCCTGGAGAGGGGTATCAGGAAATCCATCATCGAGTCCGCAACCATTGTTTCTCCAAATATGTCGCAGTCCAAGATAATGACCAACTTCATGTGTCGTCGTTCTTCCCAGGTCATAATTATTGGTCGTACCGTATCCCGGACCACCAAAAGTCCCACTCGCAATCACGACGCCGTCCAGGGTAGCATTCGGTAAACCTCCGGTAGTGGGTAAATATGCCCAACCCAAGAGTCCTCCCAGTCCTGGTCCCACCCAGATATTGAGGTAATTATTTCGATCCCAACCTGTTGCACTTTTAATGGCAAACTCATCATTATTCAAATTTTGGGTAGTCCCATATCGGGTTACGCCATCTGTAGGATTCCCGTCCGGATCAACACTAGCCATACAAAATTCTATCTCAGAATCATCAGCTGCAAACACAGAAGGGGTATTTACAGCATCGAGGTTGAGCCTTCTGAAATCTTCATTGAGCACATCAATCTGCGAGAGGATATGAGGCATTGAAAAATTTACGCCTGAACCGACTCCCTGCCCCGGAGGATGTACGATAATTACGTGAACAGGTATCGTGACGACCGCCATCATTTGCCTACCTATCTGATTGAGAATAATAGGTTCCTGCAAACTATTATAATATTCCATATCCAGTTTTTTTATCATTTCAGTTCGCTCATCTGTATGACAACGGATTGGCTTTTGGCCGGAAAGATTAAGGGTAAGCGCGATAAAAAAAAGGAAAGAAAGGAAAACTATCTTGTTCATTTTTTAATGTTTGGAT
>JBLHJZ010000348.1:0-5710 GCA_047619515.1 Saprospiraceae bacterium
TAGTGATTAATGGTGGATTGGTGGCTTCATAAAATAAATTCTCGTAGGCTCCCTGCTCATTAGCACCATCCTGAAGACCAAAGGCAATGATTTGACTGGCAATATAATTACCAAGTGCTGCGGGTGAACCCGTTGAGTAATTCGTAGAAAAGTTATTAGCGTTATAACCCAGGGTATTAAAAAGGTCACTGAAACTATTGAGGGTAGTTATTCCTCCGGGCGAACTGGCAAAGCGATAATTAAGTAGCCTGAACATGGCATAACTTATCGTCTCTTCTCTTGCTGCCTGAATATCTGCTGGCATCGCTATACCATCAAAAGGGCAGTTGAACCCGCGGACTGTTTTACCCAATATAAAGGTGCTTGCCGTATCATCATAGACTGCCCAGGAATCATACATAGCAACAGAAGTATGGAATAGATTTCGGGAATGAACGGTAGGTCTGGCAAAATCATTTCGGATGGCTTCCAATAAAGCATCGTTCCATTGTCTTGCGACAGATTGTTGCGCATTCACGATCTGGAGAGTAGAAAATAAGAAGATGCCGAAAAAAAGGCACCGTAGGATGTAGGTCTTTTTCACGAATGTAGTTTTTAAGGTGGTGTAAAATAAATAGCGTCTTTAAATCGGAAATATATATTATGATTATATCTTATAAATTGTTTACAATAATATCGCCATTTATGGTTTTGGGAGCGGAAGCTTTATTAAAACAGGGCAAGAACTCGGTATTACTAATGGTAGCGTAAGTGTAAAAATAAGTAATAAGTTTGTTAAAACAAGAGGAATTAATTAAAACAACTTACTTCCGGCATTTGCCCAAAAAGGAAATACCTCGACCGTTAATCTCCCTGCTTTTACCGCAGGATCAGCATTGGCAAGACTATCAGCGATTTCAAAGTTCGGAACAGAATAAATTGCAATCCCCAGAATATCGGAATCACTTTCGAAAGGTCCCGCAATGCAGATTTTTTTGTCTTTTTTGAGTTTTGATAAATGGGCAAGATGCGCTTTCTGAATTGCTATCCCTTCCTTTTCATCATGATCTCTCTTTGATCCAGCCTTTAGATGCACCATGAAATATTTTTTCATCAAAATAGTAGTATCCACCGCTGGGATTTTGGAAGTGATTGCTTCTTCGGGGGTAGTGATAATCGGGGTTTGATTATTCTTTTCCTGACAAGCGGAGAAGAATAGAATGGATAAAACTAAAAAGAGGGCATTTTTCAGGGTATAATTTTAAGGTAATTTCATTCCCAATTCCTTTTCTCGACTCGCAAGCTCTCCTTCGATAAACTCAGGACAGGGCTCGAAAGGACAATAATTCCTAATTCTTCAACCCTAATTCCCAGTCCCCCTCCAACCTTCGGGTTTTCCAAAAGCATATACGATATTCAGATATAGTGAACGAGACATACTTCCTGGATTCAGGCCAGGTTGGTCTTCAGGGATGGATTTGTTTAGTTTTTGAAAATAGTCAGCCCAGATAGGAAAGGTCTCTTTGGTATCTGGATCCTTGTAAGTCATCAGACGGAGTTGAAATATAGGTGTTCCTTCATTGGCGTTCTTAAAAGCAAAGTAAATCAACTCGGAGCAATAGAATTTATCATTATTAATATCAAAAACATCATCATAAGCCTTACCTCGATGTTGAAGCGCACTTTGGATTGCCGGACGCACAAGAGATTGCTGAGCTGGTTTTAAGCGACCGACCAGTACTTTGGGCTTTCCTTCTTTATCAAAACTGCGATTTAAAAAAGTATCGATAGGGGTTTCGACTACTCCTCTAGATATGGCTTCCAATACTACAAATTCACTATTGCCACCCTGGATCACTATCCCTACATGAGAAAGGTTAGCGCCATTAATTCCGTGCGTTACTTTTTCAATCGCATCACAAAAAGGACCGCAGTCATTATCCTGAAATAAGAGGTCCCCTTCCTGTAGGGGGAAGGTGTTGCTAAAGGATTGAGCTACTACTAAGGGATTTGTGGTTGATGAGTTTGTTTGAGTTTCATTGCCACACGCACTATAGATTAGGATAATTGCGAGATATAAAAATGATTTTTTGATTGACATTAATAATTTTTTGATGCAAAGTTACCCGATTTTTCCAAATTTCAATTGATCGATATCATACAGATTACCGGGACTTGTGAAAACCTAATTAACTGGAGTACCGAATACCGAATACCGAAAGATTCTACTTCGCAATCATAATCTTTTTAGTAATAGTCTGCTTAGCAGCCCGGAAGCTGATATAGTAAATACCATTGGCGAGATTGATAGCATCAATGGAACGAAAATTCCTGGAGTTTTCAATATTTCGATAGAGCACCTGACCCAGCGTGTTGACCATCTCTATATCAATATCTCCGGGGATCACGGCATTAAAATCAATATGGATACAATTCGTTGCGGGATTAGGATAGAGGAGGATAGCATCCTGGCCAAAAGGAACCGGCTGACTTAAAAAGGAACAGCCGACAGATTCTGTCAAACCAAATCGCGATCCGGACAATGTCGCCAACATCTGCTCTTTTTGGCCAATCGTAAACAAAGCCATACAGGCGTCATCAGAATAATTCATAAAATTCATAAACATATCCGAACTTCCACATGAAAGTTGAGGATAGACGGGGCAACCAAAATAAGGGCCATCCTGCCGGGGCGTGTCATCAATGAAATCAGGATCGGGACTATCACAATCTGCCCAGGGGTGGCGGAGATTTAAATAATGTCCGATTTCATGAGTGGCCGTCCTGCCCAGGTGATAAGGAGCAGCAAAAGAAGAATTACAATTATTTCCAAAATAATTATAGTCTATCACAATACCATCTTCTTCGGGGGCGAAATCTGGAATGGCAATATTTGTCGAAATGCCTATGAATTGATTGCAGGTATTGGCGACCCAGATATTGAGATAATGTTCGGTATCCCAGGCGTCTGCTCCACCTAAATCGGCATAGAAAATCCGAGATTTTTCATCTTCTTTCACACCAATATAGTCACCCATACAACTAAATGTCGTTTCTACCCTGTTGATTCCGTTGGTAGATATTCCTTCCGGATTCCGTGAAGCCAGGCAAAATTCTATTTCTGTATCAGCAGCAAAGGGCAGAAATTCTGCAGGAATATTCTGAACATTCTCATTCATCAATCTAAAATCCTCATTTAATACGCTAATTTGAGAATATACCTGCAAATCCGGAATATTTTCTTCTTCGTTGTTATAAAGAATGTGAACGACGACAGGGATAGTGATCACTCCACCCCGATGATTGGCGTTTCCTACTCTTGTATTTTGATTGACGTCTGATATTTCCTGCAGATGATTTTCCAAACCAGGAAAACGATCAATGTGTTGATCCAGCAATTCATCATACCTACAACGATCAGGCTGAGCAATCAGATTGACTACAAAAACTGGTATTATAACAAGGAGGAGTAACAATTTTCTCATGCCATCTTAACGTATCGGTGGACAGAAATGATTCTTTAAATAGGAATAAATGTTTCTTATTTTTTTGCAATCGGGGAAGATTCAGCATTAAAAAAGAACGCCCGTTTGCAAGATTTACATACGGGCGTCCCTGCTGTTTATTAATTCTGACGCAAGGTATTGATTTTTAATGATTTATACAAGGAACCTGATTTCCCAGCCATGGCAATCGCAAGAAAACCTCAGCCTATAAAAGTTGATCGCTTCGTATGTGATGTAGTGATTGACCTACGGTCTTGTGAGGTCGCTTCGGAGGGATTCCACAAGACATCCGTTTGAACTTGAACTTGAAATGACTTTATTTCATTTGCACAAAACCAGGCGGTGATGTATATAATTATTAACTTGCAAGCACTACCATGCATTTCCTAAAATATTATTTTTTAATCCAGTGAAGAGCAAGAGCTATCCCTCCCTCCTCACTCCTCACCCCTCACCTATGAAAAAAGCCTGGTGGAAAGAAAGTGTAATCTATCAAATTTACCCGCGTAGTTTTAAAGACAGTAATAATGATGGTATCGGTGATCTGAAAGGGATCATTGAAAAACTGGATTATTTAAAAACACTTGGGGTAGACATCCTCTGGTTGAGTCCGATTTTTAAATCCCCTAACGATGACAATGGCTATGATATCAGTGACTATTGCGATATCATGGACGAGTTTGGGACGATGGAAGACTTTGATGAATTGCTCGCCGGGGCACATGCCAGAGGGATGAAACTCCTTATGGATCTGGTCGTCAACCATTCTTCGGATGAACACTATTGGTTTCAGGAATCCCGAAAATCAAAGGATAATCCTTACCGCGATTATTACCATTGGCGACCCGAAAAGAATAACTGGAAATCTTTCTTTGCTGGTGATGCCTGGGAATATGATGCACAGACTGGAGAATATTATCTCCATCTTTTTACTAAAAAACAACCTGATCTAAATTGGGAAAACCCAAAGGTCAGACAGGAAGTGTATCAACTCATGCGATTTTGGCTGGACAAAGGTGTAGATGGTTTTCGCATGGACGTGATTCCACTGATTTCAAAATATATGGACTTTCCGGATGGCGACCTCAGTAATTTCAACCAGCTTATTGAGGATTTATATTCCAATGGCCCAAGGGTTCATGAGTTTATCCAGGAGATGCACGAGGAAGTATTGCAACATTATGATGTCATGACAGTCGGAGAAGGACCTGGTATAACAAGAGATTTGGCGCCGCTCTATGTCGGCGAAGAACGGAAAGAATTAAATATGATTTTCCATTTCGGACATATGTTTATGGATCACGGAGATGGTGGCCGCTTTGATGTGATAGCGAAAGATTTTACGGCTTTCAAAAAAGTATTTAGTGACTGGAATCAGGTGGTCGAAGAAGGAGGATGGATCAATATCTTTTTGGATAATCATGATTTTCCAAGGATGGTATCCCGCTGGGGCAATGATGGCCGTTATCGAAAAGAGTCTGCGAAAATGTTAGCGACGCTGGTATTGACCATGCGTGGAACACCTTGTTTCTATCAGGGTTCAGAGATTGGAATGACCAACGTACAATTCCCGTCGATCGAAGAGTACCGGGATGTGGAGATCATGAATTTTTATAAGGAACATTTAAAAAATGGAGGCAGTGAAGCCGATTTTTTAAAAGCCGTGTACACCAACGGCCGGGACAATGTCCGCACCCCCATCCAATGGGATGCTTCTCCCAATGCCGGGTTTTCAGACACCGATCCCTGGATCAAAGTAAATCCCAACTATCCCGAAATCAATGTTGATCAAGCGCTCCATGATCCGGAGTCTATTTTCTTTTTCTATCAAAAAATGCTACAGTACCGAAAAGATAATCCAACGTTGGTTTACGGTCAGTTTAAAGACGTAGCACCCACTGACGAACATATATTTGCCTACAGACGGTGGGATGAAAATAAGGAATATTTTGTTGTTTTAAATTTTAGTGAAGCGCAAATTCCACTCGCTCAATATCTTTCTGATGCTAGCACTTGGGAGCTCGAAATTTCTAATTATAAAAATGCATCACAAATTTTACAGCCTTGGGAAGGAAGGGTTTATAAGAAAATTAGGAATTAGGAATACAAAATTAGGGTTTTAGAAAAATTATTGAGGAATAATAAATACGGCTCCCCCTTACTTTTATAAAGAGGCTAAAAGACTTTTGGATAAACTTGATTAAAAGATTTAATGCTATTTTAAA
>JBLHJZ010000349.1:0-5709 GCA_047619515.1 Saprospiraceae bacterium
TGATGTCATCTGGTTTACCATGTGTAGCCCAACGTGTATGACCAATCCCTAAGGTGCCTTCCACGTTTTTTTCTTTTGTATAATCTACCAACTCCTGTACTTTTCCTTTTCGCTTGTACACATGAAGTCCGCCATTGAAAAGTGCCACGCCAGAGCTGTCATATCCTCGGTATTCTAGTCTTCTTAGTCCATTAATAAGAATAGGATAGGCTTGTTTATTACCTATATAACCTACGATTCCACACATATTTTAAAATTTAGGTGCCCTGTGTTAATTAGAAATTAGGAATGAAGAATTAGGAGTGATCCACTATTCTTCATTTCTCATTTCTAATTCTCTAGTCAAGTTTCGTAAATGCAAGTTTAAGCTTCATCGGATATGTTGAATGTCCGGGGCCATATATAACTGATCTGCTAGATTTCTCTTGTTTGGGGAAAGTTCTGAGATATATGCTGTGATCTTTCCTGCCGTCGATAATATCCTGAAAATGAGAAGAAATATTCATTGTATATTGTTTGATACTTTCTCCTTGTGATCCCACTTCATCAATAACTATACCGCCAAAACTAGCACCGCCTAACAGGATATCGGATAAAAATGTAAAATTACCATCTGTATCAATATCTGTTGCAATCAAGACGCTTGTTGGAGGATAACTATCAATGTCGTCTGCCGGCAATTCTGCCACTGTAAAAATTAATTCTGCCTTATTGATAATGACATTTTGCAATGCGTCTGTATTTGGAAATTCAACTTTTATATTTGGACCGGCCATGGCCTGAGCGAAAAGTAAGCTATCTCCTTTAGCGGTATCATTGAAAAAATCATCTATTACAGCCCCCGCTGTATTATGGTTGAAATTATTAAGCTGAACAAACTGTGAGGAAAAGCCATACACGTATTGGGTCTTTATGGTATCTTGTCTATAATAAATTGTCAATCTTGATGAGGTGAACAAGGAAATGTCAAAACTAAGCATCCCCGGAGTCTCCACAAGAGGTTTTACGTATAATCCGTTTAAAAGTTGTGCTACAAAATTGGTGTTCGAAGTATAGATTAGGCTATCATATTCATTAATCAAACTTTGCCCAAATTCAAGTGATAAGGGAATCCTAAGGCTTGGAGCAATATCAATAGTATCTCCGTCAGCATCAGAAGTGTAATCAATAAGCCCTTTTATACTATCAGTAGAAGCAATCATGGGGGTGAAGCTTGAGATTTCAGCCAATGGGGTGGCCTCTACTTGAAAATTCTGGTCGGAGTAATATTTTGATTCTACATCAATAGCCTCTGAAATGCGATATACCCCTACGCCAAAAGGAGTATCATCCAGGATTCCATAAGTCCTTGAACTATCGTATTGTAAAGTAAGCACGATAGAATCGAGTATGGCACCCTCAAAATCAGGAAGATCAGGATTAGGGATAAGCTGAGCATAAATACCTGCCTCGATATTGCCAAAAATGGGATCTTTGAAATTACCAAATTGGAAATTATCGTAGATAATATCGGGATTAGGGTCGTAAGCCAAAATAGAGTCTTCCCTTAATGTGGATGCGGTGAGCCTAAATGTATCGGTATAAAATACGTCTACTTGATCTTCTGCTAATAATTCTGATCCGATTGGAGAAGGATCATTACATGAATTAATTATTATTCCAAAAGCCAGCACATACAGCGCCAATGAAATTTTCTTCATTTGTATTAATGATAAGTTTTTAAAAAAATGAGAACTTGCAAGGAAGGCAATATTATAAATAACTGAACAGAGAATCGTATGATTACCTTAAACAAACGATTCTCTGTTAGGTTATGTTTCTTTCTAATAGATCAAAGCGTTTTTTATTCTACTTCCTGTTCCAGCAGTGAATTATAAAACTCTAAATAAGCTGGTAAATATTCTTCTTCACTTAGACACTCTAAAACAGGCTTTTTAAGATCAGCCAATAAATTTTCGTTATCATCACCCAAATCAAAACTCCCTTTAATGATGGCATCTGAATAATCTATAGCAACACTATGAAGGGAAATCCCATTGCCGGTTTTGTAGTTTTCCAAATGCTCTGGATTGAGGTTGTTGATGGACGCTTTGGCTACAAATTCATCAGAAAACGTTTTTCCTAATGAATTTTCATAAATAGAATAAATGATTTTCGAGTTCTGGAAGATCGGCTCCTTTTCATAAGCTGTTTTCAGGTACAAAGGCACCAGGCTTGTCATCCAGCCGTGGCAATGGACAATATCGGGAGCCCAACCAAATTTTTTCACCGTTTCGATCACTCCTTTACAGAAAAAGATCATTCGGTCAGCATTATCGTCAAAGGGTTCTCCTTTGTCGTTTTCAAATACAGATTTACGCTTAAAGAAATCTTCATTATCCAAAAAGTAAACCTGCATTCTTGCGCCAGGGAGAGAAGCTACCTTGATAATCAATGGGTAATCATCATCGTCGACAATAATATTCATTCCAGAAAGACGCACAACTTCATGTAATCTGTGTCGTCGTTCATTAATGGTTCCAAAACGTGGCATCAATACTCTGATCTCCATTCCATTTTCTTGCACGTATTGAGGGAGCTTCCGAGCTATTTCCGAAATTTCCGAAAGAGCCGTATAGGGTTTCATTTCCTGAGTTATTATCAGGACTTTCTTCTTATCCATATACACTATATTTTTAAAAAAAGAAATTCTACTTCAATGAACAGATTTGCAAAAGTAGTAAAAAAAAGGGACTTCCTTATTATAAAGCATTCCATTCTTTAAGTTAAGCTGATGTTAATAAAAACGCTATATTTGATAGATTTTTACAAAACACCCTTGTTTAATTACAAATAGTCTATGTTTTTGTTCAAAAAAGTAGTTGATCTTCAAAAGTATCTTAATATTAAACGGAAAAAAGGCGATAGTATTGGATTGGTTCCGACTATGGGTGCTTTACACGTGGGGCATTTGTCATTAATACGGCAATCCATGGCTCAAAATGATATTACAGTAGCTTGTATTTTTGTAAATCCTACCCAGTTTAACGAGGAAGGTGATCTTAAAAAATACCCCCGAACTATCGGTGCTGATATTGATTTATTAACGACTGTTGATACAGATGTGTTGTTTTTGCCAAATGTTGATGAAGTATATCCTCCAGACTTGGACACCAGTCTAAACCTTGATTTTGGGGATCTGGGACAGGTCATGGAAGGTAAGTTTCGACCAGGACATTTTGATGGAATGGCCCAAGTTGTATGGCGATTGCTTAAGATTACAGAACCCGACAAGCTTTATATGGGGCAAAAAGACTTTCAACAGCAGGCTATTGTCAGGAATATGTTGGAACAGATGCAATCGGATGTTGAACTAATCATGTGCCCGATTGTAAGAGAGGAAGATGGTCTGGCAATGAGTTCGAGGAACTTGAGGCTGGATCCGGCGCATAGATCGGGTGCTACTATCATAAATGATACGCTCCATAAAGCAAAAGCAATGATCGGTGAAAAGTCGCCAATGGAAGTAAGTGAATGGGCTTTGCAAGTATTGCAGCAACCCGGTTTTAAGCCAGAATACTTTGATATTGTTGATGGAATACAGCTTCGCAAAATAAATAATTTTGAAGATGCTGATTTGGTGGTCGCCTGTACGGCGGTGTGGGCAGGAGAAGTGCGGCTTATTGATAACCTGATTCTAAAAGACAATCTTTAATATATACGATAACCATTATCATTTCTTATACCTGGATGGACTGGTAAGAAGCTAAAAAAATAACCGCTTACTGTTTCTCCAGCTGAGAATAATCTACTAAATTAAATCCATTTTGAATAAATATCTTCTTAATCTCCTAAAGTTTATTTTGTTTCTGGGAGTAGGACTCAGTATTCTTTATTTTGTCTATTCAAAATATAATGTTTCCTGGGAGGCTCAATGCGCCTTAGACGGAAAAACAGCTGAAACGTGTGGGACGCTTGCCGAAAAGATATGGGATGACTTTCTAAATGTCAATTTTTTTTGGATATTCGTCGTGCTACTTGCTTTTATGATAAGTAATCTTAGCCGGGCCTTACGTTGGAACATGATGATCCGGCCACTTGGTTATGCCCCTAGGCTGGCAAATTCTTTCCTTTGTATCATTATCGGTTATTTGGCCAATATGTTTTTGCCAAGAGTCGGAGAGGTGATACGCGCTGCTATGATGTCGAAGTATGAAAAGATACCTGTAGAAAAACTAGTAGGAACGATCGTAGTCGGCCGAACAATGGATGTGATCTGTTTAGCTTCGGCTATTGGTCTTACTATTTTTCTTGAATTTGATACGGTAACAGAATATCTTGCCGATAACCGATCTGCAGACGGAGCAGAAAAAACCAGTATTTTTGCCAGCCCGGTTTTTTTGACACTAGTCGGGATTGGAATAGTCGTTGTTATTTTGCTCTATGTTTTTCGAGATCAAGCCTCAAAAACAAAATTATACAGCAAGGTTACCGGGTTTTTAAAAGGCTTATGGGAAGGTATTATGACTGTTCGAAAAATGGAAAGTCCATGGGTTTTTGTGTTTCATAGCCTTAATATATGGTTCATGTACTACCTTATGGCTTACTTATGCTTTTTTGCCTTTGCTCCTACTTCCGGTTTATCACCACTTGCAGGATTGATGACTTTTGTATTCGGTGCTTTTGGCATCCTGATACCTTCTCCGGGAGGGATGGGAACCTATCACTATTTCACATCAGAGGCACTTATGATTTATGGCGTATCAACGGTCGATGCATTCTCCTTTGCGAATATTCTTTTCTTTTCCATTCAGATAGGTTGTAATATGATCATCGGAACATTAGCGTTAATTTTATTACCTATTATTAATCGTGGTTATGAACCAAAACCGAGGTTAGTCGTATAAACCCTAAGCGAATGCTCGAACGTTTTCAATCAAAAATATTAAAAGGGGAAGCTGCTAAAGAGCAGGTTTTCGAATGGCAGTCCAAAGGCGAGAAAGTTGTCTTTACTAATGGTTGTTTTGATTTGCTTCATTATGGGCACATACATTATCTTGCGGAAGCCCGAACACTTGGCGATCGCCTGATCATTGGTTTAAACTCGGCAGCATCTGTAAGCCGGCTAAAAGGAGCACATCGACCCATCAATGATGAAAAAACCCGTTTGTTTCAACTGGCAGTTATGGAGTTTGTGGATGCCATAGTAGTCTTTGAAGAGGATACACCCTATGAGTTGATTTATTTTTTACAACCTGATGTCCTGGTAAAAGGCGGGGATTGGAAACCGGAACAAATCGTCGGAGCAGAGGTGGTTTTAAAAAAGGGGGGAGAGGTGAAAAGCCTGGATTTTGTAGCGGGGTATTCGACGAGTAAGATTGAGCAGAAGATTAAGGATATGGACTGAGGGTTTGGGACTCGGTATTGGGTTTTCGGCATTCGGTACTTCGGATTGACTCAGTACAAGTTTTTTAAACAAGCTGATTAACAAAAAGCTTATGAAATGAAATAATTACTATTCAAAATTAACATATACGTAAAAACGACTCCGAATGCTTGTGCTGAGTCCTGTCCCGAACAACGTTGAGGGAAAGTCGAAGTGGCGAATACCTAAAACCGAATAAAATCTGGCCTATCGACTAGACTTTATTCCAAAAATTTTTATGCGATAGAGCGGCTCTGAATACCTAAAACCGAACGCCTAAAACCGGATAAATTCTACTAATAAAT
>JBLHJZ010000350.1:0-5707 GCA_047619515.1 Saprospiraceae bacterium
GTATAAATATACACGGGATTAATTTTATATTTTTCAACTGCCTTCCGAAGTAATTCTATCGTTACATCCCGGCGACCCTTTAGGATTTCACTCAAACTCTGGGGGAGATAATCCAGGGATAAAGCAAACTGTCGGCTCGACCGCACCGTACCTTCTTCCTTTAAATGATTATGGCATTTTATAAATCGCTGGGTAACTATACTGATTGATGACATTAGTGTTGTTTTAAGAAAAGTACTCCGCAATATAGTAATTAGATTATAGAAATGTTTTCAAATTGATGAAATTATTCAAAAAAGTTATACCTTTTATCAACTTATTGCGAATAGTTCACCGCCCCTTCGGCACCGCATCAATCAACTTCCTGGTATACTCCTTCTGCGGATTATTATAAATATCATCCGCAAGCCCCATCTCTTCAATTTTTCCCTGATTCATAACAATCATCCGGTCGCTCATAAATTTAACCACGGAGAGATCATGAGAAATAAAGATATACGTAAAACCAAATTGTTCCCGGAGGTCGATCAAAAGGTTGAGTACCTGAGCCTGTACGGACACATCCAGAGCAGACACCGATTCATCGCAGATGATAAACCGGGGATTTAAGGATAAAGCCCTGGCTATTCCGACCCTTTGTCTTTGTCCTCCGGAGAATTCATGAGGATAGCGGTTATAATGATCGCTACTCAAGCCAACGGTTTCCAATAAGTCAATCACTTTCTCTTTTCGGTCTTTTTGATTGTGGTGGAGATGGTGTACGGTCATGGGCTCGAGGATGGCCTGGCCTATTGTCATCCGGGGATTTAGGGAAGAGTAAGGATCCTGAAAAATGATCTGCATATCTTTTCTGAAGGGCATCATTTCTTTTTGGGAAAGCAATAATAAATCCTGGTTTTCGAAAAATACTTTGCCTTCTTTTGCCTCCGTGAGTCGGAGAATAGTCCTTCCGAGGGTTGTCTTACCACAACCAGATTCTCCCACCAAACCCAGCGTCTCTCCAGGATACACTTCAAAACTGACATCATCCACTGCTTTGATAAAGCGTTTTGGTTTTCCAAAAAAAGACTTCTCTACCGGGAACCAGGTTTTTAGGTTTTCTACTTTTAAAATGGGTGGTTTTTGGCTCAGTTTTTCAAATCTATCTTTGGTTACACTAGCATCTATTTTCAAATCATTGATCACTTTCCCGATACTAAAACCCTTTTCCTGAAGTTGAGTGGTCCCCTCTTCACTGGTGATCAATTCCATAAAATCATTAATAACGGGTAGCTTTTTCATCCTGAAATCCAGCGGAGGTCTACAGGCAAGTAATCCTTTGGTATAAGGATGCTGGGGATTTGAAAAAATATCCTCTACCGTACCCTGTTCTACAATCTTTCCCTGGAACATGACTAAAACCCGATCAGCGACTTCCGCAATTACGCCCAAATCATGGGTAATAAAAATAACCGCCGCATTGATCTCTTTTTTAAGATCGGTCATGAGATGTAAAATAGCTTTCTGGACGGTGACATCCAGCGCAGTGGTAGGCTCATCAGCTATTAAAATGGAGGGATTGCAGGACATGGCCATGGCGATCATGACCCTTTGTTTTTGGCCACCGGATAGTTGATGCGGGTAGCTGTCATAAATCCGCTCCGGGTCAGAAAGCTCTACTTTTTCAAATAGGGATAAGGTCAGTTTTTTTCCATTGGCCTTATTCAATTTTTGATGCAAGCGGATCGCTTCCAGTACCTGATCTCCACAGGTAAATACCGGATTCAGGGAAGTCATCGGTTCCTGAAAGATCATAGCGATATCATTCCCCCTGAATTTTCGCATCTCTTTTTCCTTCAAGGCTAACAGGTCGATTGGATTTTGCTGGCCGTTTGGATAGTAATTTATGGATCCTCCGACAATCTCTCCAGGAGGAGATTGTATCAAACGCATAATAGACAAGGAGGTCACTGATTTCCCGGAGCCGGACTCCCCTACTATTCCGATGGTTTCTCCCCGGTATATATCAAAACTTACATCATCCACCGCTTTGACGAGGTTCCCTTCTGTCTTGAAATATGTTTTTAAGTTTTTAACCGTTAAAAGCAGTTCTTTTAGCATTTCTTTCCGCTATTTTTGAAATCTAATGATTATGGCAATATTTTTACTGTTCTCTGATTAGTCGTAAATTTGATATAAACAACTAGACATTATGCAGTACTATTGCTATTTACCATATTGAGTACCTTTCTATTCATCAAGGCAGGCCTAAAGGCACTCAATATAAATCGCAATTTAATTTAATTATACATTAATCTTTTTTATGTTTTAATTTTACGTGGCCGTACCACAGCCTTTAGTCTGTAACTTGCTTAGGCACAGACTAAAGTCGTACTTTTCGCAAAATAAGATTTCTAAAGTTAATTCAAATAATATATATCAATGAAAAAATTTTTACTATTTTTTGTTATGGGTTTATGCTTCAATGTTCTGCCCGCTCAGACCGTGTCCCCACCGTTAAATATGACCTTACACGCCCAATGGGATGCCGATACACTCCCTACCGCCGGTGGCCGAGAATATAATGACATCTGGGGCTGGGTGGATTGCTCAGGCAGCGAATATGCGATTATGGGCTCAGCTGCTTATGTTCATTTCTTCGATGTTACCGATCCTGATAATATTGTCGAAAAAGGATTCTTCGCCGGTGGGCAGGTAGGTACCTGGAGAGATATGAAGACCTATAGGGACAGGGCTTATGCCGTTTCAGAAAACAGCACTGAAGGTCTGATGATTTTTGATATGAGTAATATTCAGGACACCATTATCAAGAGCTATCAAAGCACTGCCTTTTTTGCCCGGGCACATAATATCTATATTGACAATGAAGAAGGAAGATTATATGCTGTCGGGACGAATACGCAGAATCAGGGAGTGATCATATTGGATATCGCTACGGATCCGGACAACCCGATATTATTGTCTTCTGTTTCGCTACCCGGAGGTGGTTATATCCATGATATGAATATAAAAAACAATATTGGTTATTGTTCTCATGGATATAATGGTTTTTATGTTTGGGATTTTACGGATCCTCAAAACCCGGTATATCAGGCTAATTTCGGGACTAGTGGATACAACCATAGTAGCTGGCCAACAGCAGATGGACAGCATATCATTTATGCAGAAGAAGTTCCCCTTGGTTTACCTTTGGGAATTCTGGATATTTCGGATGCTGCAAACGGCAATATAAATGCGGTGACTACTTTTAAATTTCCATTATTAGCTCCTGTTCATGTCAATAATGTACCACATAATCCTTTTGTTCGCGGCGATTATGCCATTGTATCTCACTATCATGATGGCATTCAAATTTTCGATATTTCGGATGTCCAGAATCCAACACAGGTTGCTTATTTTGATTCTCATGCGAACGACGCCTATTCGGGATACTCCGGATGCTGGGGCGTTTATCCGTTTTTACCATCAGGAACTATCATCGCTTCTGATATAAATGAAGGATTACTGGTGCTGACTGCTGACAGTATTACGCTTGCTCCCATGCCCGGTAAATTATACCCAGATGCCACTTTAACGGATAATACACCTACTCCTTTTTGTTCTGGAGAGGCAGGGCTATTGGAGGTGCCGGAAGGTGCAGAAAGCTATCAATGGTATAAAGATGGAGAGCTTGTCGCAGAAAATCAGAACTTTCTCCTCTTGACGGAATCCGGGGATTATTATGCAGAAGTAAGTAATGGTTATTGCTCGGTGAGTACCGAAATTGCTACTATCACGGTAAGTCCAAGTCCTGATTTATCTGATTTTGGCTCCGGTACTTTTAGTATTTGTGACGGTACGGATATATTAATTGCAGCTCCTGGTGGATTTGACAATTATATCTGGTTGTTAGATGATGATATTATTCAGCAGGGTGTTGATGTGTTGACTATTACAGAAGCAGGTACCTATAATTTAGTCGCCACACTCGGCTCTTGTTCGACAACATCTGAAGATCTCGTTATTGAAATAGAGGAATCTCCTAGCCCGACCATCCTTAATACCGAACTTTATTTTTGTGAAGGAGAGGAATATATTCTAGAAACGGAACCCGGAAATACAAGTTATGACTGGTTTAGAAATAATGTTTTTTTAGCGACTACGGTAGTGCCTAGCTATTCCGTAACCGAAGAAGGAGATTATTCGGTCGTGGCCACCAATGCCGCAGGTTGTTTCAGTGAAAGTGCAGCAATTACAGTTTCGGTTTCTCTAGTAGATGCCGTCATCACTTTTGATAGCGGAATATTGTCGGAAACCATACCGGCCAGCACCTATCTATGGTTTTTGGATGGCACTGCAATTAACAGTGCTACTTCAATGGATTATACGCCCACTCAAAATGGTGATTATTATTGTGAAATCACGAATGCTGACGGCTGTATCGCTATTTCTAATGTTATCAATGTGATCTTAAGCGGGGTGAATGGGATACAAGCTATCGACTACCTTGCTATCTTTCCAAATCCGGCTACAGATGAAGTAATGTTGCGTCTTGAAGTAAGCGAAGCAACTGATTTTAAGATCCAACTTATCCACGTGGACGGGAGGATTTTAAATTCTTTATCAGCATCCGTTTCAGGAAGTGAGCTGATTCCACTCGACCTTAGTCAATTGGCCTCAGGAGTATATTTTATAAAATTGCAAACGGAAGATGGGCAAGAGGTGAATAAAGTGGTGAAATTTTAAAAAGAGGCTAGCGTTTAGTTGCCTATCTTTTAGCGTTTTGATTACATCAATTAAAATGGTGAATCTGCTTAGTGGCTGTAGATTCACCATTTTAATTGATAAAAAAGAGCAAAAACATTATATTTAACTAAGTTCGCTGTTGCTAAAACTAGGTCTGCGGCTTCGATACAAGCTCCACATGATCCTGTTGAAGCAAAGTTTCAATTTGATTCTGACTATTGAGAAATAATCGTTTCCAATTTTTCCAGTCTGGATTCAAAATGCTCTAATTTAGATAAGCTAGCTTTTAATGCTTCAATCTCTTTTTGTTGCGTTAACATCACATTTGCAATATCGTTTCTATTCAATCCAATAGCAACGTTGATCATATTAATGCGATCATTAGTTGATGCTGTCCATGCCTTACCAATAATAAGATGCATTTGTTCCAATTTCAAATCTGTTGGTTTTATAGCAACACCCCAACCGTCATTATTTCCTGAAGCAATAATAAAATCTCCAACTGCTGCCTTTCCTTTAACTAAAACCGGAACCTGGCCCATAAAACCTACCATTTCAAAATTTTCCTTTTCTTTTTCGGCCGGCATATTACCCAATACAATCGGGGCCGTTGAAATACACATTATCTGTTCAGCACCCTCCGTTTTTTTTGAAATTTTGCCGCCACGAACACCTACAATCTGCCCGATAGTAAATTTTTCGTTTGGATCTGCTTTTTCCAGCCATTCCGCATAATCCGCTCCTCCTGAACCATAGATTACGCCACCATCTTTACATCTTTCAGTTTGTGAAATAACGGTAGCGGCTAAAGCCAGATCAAATGGATTTGTAGTGATCAAGCCATCAAGTCCCTTAGTAATTGCCCAGCAAACCATCTTGCCTAACGGAGAATCTGGGTCATCTAAGCCACCTTGAAGAGGTGGAAATAAAAGGGTATTTAGTTGATCAAAAGCAAATGATTGAAAGCTTCCGGGTGAAAAGT
>JBLHJZ010000351.1:0-5691 GCA_047619515.1 Saprospiraceae bacterium
TGGATTTTGCCTTAGCTGCTTTTACGCCGGCCATTCATAAGGAACTGGGAGCCTTTATTGCCTTGATCGTCGTCAACTGTTTAATCCTTGGCAGACAGGAATCTTTCGCTTCGAAAAATACGGTCGGTTTGTCCATTCTTGATGCGCTAGGCATGAGCGCCGGATTTACCTTTGCGATGTTATGCATTGGAATTCCCAGGGAAATATTGGGCAGTGGAAGCTTATTTAATATTTTATTATTCGGAGACCATTTTGAACCCTGGGTGGTCATGATATTACCACCAGGCGGATTCTTTATGCTTGGTTTCTTACTCTTAGGATTCAATTGGTTTACAAAAAAGAAAAAAGAACGCGAATCATATGGATAACCTGCTATGGATCTTTATTTCAGCCTTGCTGATCAATAATTTCACCTTGTCCTACTTTTTAGGATTATGTCCTTTCCTTGGCGTTTCCGGAAAATTAGATACCGCTTTTCGATTGGGACTGGCAAATATTTTTGTCATGTTGATCACCGCAGCCTGTGCCTACGCCCTGAATACCTGGGTGCTGGTATATGCTCCTTATTTGAGATTGATCAGTTTTATTATTGTCATTGCCAGTTCCGTACAATTTGTCGAAATGGCGGTAAAAAAACTAAGCCCCGAATTATTCCGGGCGCTGGGTATATTCTTACCACTGATTACGACCAATTGCGCCATCCTGGGTTTGGCGCTGTTCTCTACCAATAAAGGCTACGGATTTATCGAAGGAATGATCTATGCGCTTGGAGCTGGTGGAGGAGTAACCTTAGCGCTGGTATTACTAGCAGGAATTAGAGAAGAAACCAGGCTATTGAATATCCCTGATGTAATACAGGGAACCGCTATTAATTTAATTATTGCTGGTATTCTCTCTATGGCTTTTATGGGATTTGCCGGGTTGTTTAGTGCGTGAGGACGGAAGTCGGAAGACCGGAAAGCATCTTCCGGCTTCGGTCTTCGGTCTCCCGACTTTAAAAACAAAAAATAAATGATAAAATACCTGATTCCAATATTATCTCTCGCAGCACTTTGTGCGGCTTGGGTGCTCGTGCAGCTACTGGCAAAAAAGATGAAAACCAAAAATCATTTTGACCACTTAAATTCAGCCTGTGGGCATTGCACTTGTGGAGGGGTGGAAGAGGCTTGTATAAAAGAAAATAACAAAGCTACCGGATCGAGTAATCTCCAACAAGCCCCATAACGAGGACACCCCTTCTATTCCTCAGGACAGGTCCTCCCTCCCCTACTGGAATCGACTTTCTGTATTTAGGGGGATTAGATAACTAAAAGAGACGGCTGCTAATCGAGTAGACGGCTCTGACCAATAATTTGATCGCTTTTTATTTCACAACTTCAAACCAAGTATATTATGATGAATGAACCTATTTCTTCAATAATGTCAAAAAACCTTATTACAATTACTCCCGACAGTACGATCCGGGATGCTTTCGATCTACTTAGAGCCAAGAAAATTCACCATCTGCCAGTAGTAGAAGGAAGTAAATTAGTAGGCATCCTAACGACTCAGGATATTTTCAAACAAGAGACGAATCCGGAAGATTATGCCAAAATCAAAGTTACGGATCTTATGACGACCAAAATTGCAGCGATGGCGCCAAATGATAAAATTGGCTCTTTGGTTTTAGTACTCGTTGAAAATTTATTCCATGCAGTACCCATTATTGATGCTGAAAGGAATGCTATCGGAATCGTAACGACCCTGGATGTCATGAAGTATTCACTGGCTAAAGAATATCCTAATAGGGATTGGGGGTAGTCGACTTAGAGCCTGCAATATACTTTATTCAAATGATACATAATGAAATCATGTATCATTCTAAAGTTATTAAAATTTAATTCGACACTTAATCGAGTAGGCGGCTTCGATCAATAATTTGATCGGAGTCGCCTCTTACATACGCCAGTAGATAAATAGAGTCCAAGTTTATCCTTGTCCCAAACATGAACGTGCATCTCAATTAGGTTAGAGTCGTTATGAATAGTAAGCCAATGAGTAAGCAGACAATCTTAAATATTCGTTTTAATAATTTCATTTATCTAAATATCGCTTACGTGTGTGGAGACGCAGTGGCGACGTTTAGTCGGTATTGTCGTTCTCCACGGTATTATTAGCACCAGTTTTTTTTACATAATTTACAAACTCCTTCAATATGAATTGTAACTTTATGTATTTCATGGTCAGGAATTAAAATTTCTACCTTTCTACTTGGCTTTTCGCAGGTAACGGATTCACATTTTACACATTTAAAGTGAAAATGGTCATGGTGATGATAACTCTTTCCACAATTCTTTCCACAAATAGCATAATATATTTCATTGTTTTCTTGAAATGCCTTATGAATTACACCTTGCTCTTTTAAACTTTCCAAAGTCCTGTAAAGTGTTACTCGGTCAATGGATTTAAATGTTTCTTGAATTGCTGAGTAAGGCATAGCAGATTCATATTCCTGCATTTCGACTAATAAGTTTAAGCGAGTACTTGTCGCTTTTAATGCTCTACTGCGTAATAAATCTTTAAAATACTGATTGTCCATAAAAGTGTCAGAATTTAAAATTTGTAATTGACGCCAAATGTTATGCTCAATCCAATGTCATCTGCAAAATATCTTTGTCTATTCAAATAATCTCGATATCCTACATTCAAGAGGTTATCAGCTTTGACGAAACATCTAATTTTATAGTTTGAAGAAATTATATTCGTAGAAATCTTTAAGCCAAAAAGATTATAAGTTGGAGGAGGGGACACAAAATCCTGTTCAGGTAGAATGTTGTTTTGCTTTAACACCAACCTATAGTTTATCTCTATTTCTGATTCTTCCATTGTTATATTTTTGAAAAGCTTTATTGGTTTCTTCGCTCGATAAATTAGGCTACCAAAAAAGCTGTTAGGGGGCATAAAAACTAATGGTCTATTATTTTTGGTATCATCTCCTCTAAGATAGCTATATTTCAAAAGACCAAAAAGCGAATGACCTATCGTGAACTGGGTTGATATATCTAATCCGTAAATACTAGCATCGGTTTGTTCATATCTAAATATAGGGAAAGCCCCACGAATGGTCAAACGGATTTCATCCTGTGGATTTAGAAAAATGTAATTTTTGAAGTGTTGATGATAAAGCAAGGTGTTGAAAGAAAAATTGCCATTTGGGGTCCATTTATATTCTAGTGTGTTTTTAAGCGCTTTTTCTGTAACGAGGTTTATATCCCCTTCTTCAATACCGCTAACGCCCTGATGTAAACCGTTGCTATACAATTCATTTATCGCAGGGTTTCGCATGGCATAGCCAGTATTCCAACTGATAGATTGTGTTTTAGAAATATCGACTTTTGCAGCTAAAAGACTGCTTATATTATGATATTGGTTTTCAAATTTAATTATTTCTCTCGGTAGACTTCTGCTAATAGTCAGAACATTTTGATGCTCATAATCATATCGAATTCCGAAATTGAAATCAGTTTTGTTCATCCTTTTTGAAAGCGTGATAAACAATCCACTTTTCCAAGAAAAATAATCAGGGATTAAAGGTAGAATTCCGGTTTCTGGGTTGTTAGTGTTGTCTGTTGCTATATTTTGATTCCCAGTTTTAAGTTTCCAGTTTTCTCCTAAGTTACCGGTGTATTTCAATTCAGAATTAAAGGCATATTGGGAAAGACTAAGAGCAGGTATATCTGATCTTCCGCTTCGTCTTACGTCAAATTCTTTGCGGTTGTTAATTTGACCTGCTATTATAAATTCGATTATTTGATTGTTTTTTAGAAAATATTTTGCTTTGCCTTTTGCCAAATGATGCGACACATTTTGTTTGGGAGCATCAACCTCATAACTAAAATCTGGTTCAGTAAAAAAAGGAACATCATTTGTCAATGCCTCTTCTAAATCTGAAAGATTACCAATGTGTGCGCCTCTCAATATGCCAAGTTGAGTATTAAAGGTGCTACCATAAAAATCAAGAAACAGCTTATCCTTCCAAGATTTTTCTAATTGAATGGCAAAACTGACTTCCTTAATTCCTGTGTTATTGAGAAAATAATTTGCCGTTTTTTTATCTCCATATTTCTTCAAAGTACCATTTATTCGCCATGCCACTGATGGAGCATATTTTTCGAAACGAGTATTTAAGCTATGTCCTCTTCCATTTGTTTCAAATGCATAGTTGACTTGACCATGCAGGTGAGGTTCTCTTTCGATTCGTTTTGGTTCCACCAGTATCACACTGCCTAAATTGCCACCCCCATATTCAATAGCACTAGTCCCCTTTAACACCGTAATCTTGTCTGCAGCAAAAGGGTCAATTTCTGGGCTATGATCATTGCCCCATTGCTGACCACTTTGCACAATACCATTATTGAGTATGATCAAGCGATTGCCATAGAGTCCATGTACTACTGGTTTGGAAATGCCACTACCGTTTTTTAGGAGGTGAACACCTGCTTCATTTTCGAGCAAGCTGGAAAGGTTTTGATTGGAATTGTCTTCAATGGCTTGTCTATTAACCGAAAGATTGGGTTGGTTATTGAATTCATCTTTTTTTCCTTTAATTAATACAACTCCCAAAGAGGTCGGCGTATGTGACAACAGAATGGTTATAGTGGTATCCGAAGTTAGGTCCAAGTGAATTTTCTCTCCCTCACAACCAATGTGGGAGAAGATGAGATGATATTCACCAGGGCAAATATTGTCAAATAAAAAATTGCCTTTATCATCGCTAGTCGTGCCTTGAGCAAGTTCTTGAATAAAGATATTAACATAGGACAAAGGGGTCTTGGGTGCTTCATCGAAAACACTTCCCTTAATTGTTAAGTTACAACTTTGAGCATTGAATTTGAAACTAACAAAGATAAAGGCAATAAATAAAACGATTTTCTTACTGAACATTTACTGGAAATGTTACCTCTATATCCGTCTCGCCACCTGCATTGGTAATATCACCGTCTGATACGCCTGATGCAGATTTATTCGGTTCATGTCGGAGGAGGATGGTAATCGTACCTGATTCAGCAGCCCCTGTAGTCAATATGCTAGTCAGACCTACAGGATTTCCGTTGGCATCTTGATCGCTATAAGCAATAGTCAGATTGGAAACATTGGATTGGAAAAAGAATTGGTGCTCCTCCTTTTCTTCTTCAATTTCTTCTGTGATGCTCTCTGCCGGTGTTTTAGAATCATTCAACAGCTCCAAAGTTCCAGTGTAAGTTTGATTAGCAGCAAGATTGCCACCTGTAATCGCTGGGTTATCTCCTCCATCTCCGTCCAAATCCTGAAAACTTAGTGTGATGGATGTCCCACCACCTGTAGGAGTTAAGTTGTACTTTAGTGTTGTAATAAGTTCTTCTTCATTTGGTATTTCTGGATCATCTTTATCACAGGCTGTGAAAAACACGGAAGTTGTAAATACTAAAGCAATAAATAAAAATTTCTCTGTCATCTGTTTTAAATATTAAATTATCAATTGCGCAAAGATAATAACTTATTGCAACATTGTTGCATTTATATTTTTTTTATCAAGTAGGCAAAGTGGATTTCACCCTAAGCCTCTCACAGAACCGTATCCCGCCTTGCGGGACAGGCTGTGATAAGTCTCCCATCATACGGCTCTTATTATACAAAGTTAAGCATTTATATATCCCATCCTCCAATGCGCAA
>JBLHJZ010000352.1:0-5676 GCA_047619515.1 Saprospiraceae bacterium
CACCGGACTTGTAATGTATTCCTGCCAGGGTGTGGAAAACAGGTTTTCTATGATTCCTTTCATTAGATCTTCATCCCAAAGCAGCGTCCTGAAAGGGGCATCCCAAGCTAAATGTTGCCAGGCTCTGCCCAGAAAAACAGCAACAGTTGTGATTTGCAATAGAATAATTATAGTCTGATTGGATATTCGTTTCACTTTTTTCATTTAACTTTCCTACCAAAAGAAAAACAATGAGTTTTATAATAGTCTACATTACACATGCTAACGAGGATTCTGCTATGAAGTTGTCAAATTATCTGGTTGAAAATAAATATGCAGCTTGTGCCAATATTTTCCCAATCAAAAGTGCTTACTGGTGGAAAGGGCAGATTGCTTCAGATCAAGAATACGTCTCTATTTTAAAGACTATTACTGGGAATTGGGAAATCCTAAAAACTAAAGTCGAAGAGATTCATCCTTATGAAATTCCCTGTATTATGAAAATTGAAGTCGAAGCCAATGAGAAATACGAGGAATGGATCAGGTCAGAGGTGAAAAGAGAGGGGTGAGAGGTGAGGCCTCGACGACATCACCTCTCACCCCTCTCTTTTCACCCCTGTATTAAACTCCAGCGTTGTGCATTAAAAATGCCTTAATAAAATCATCAATATTTCCATCGAGCACCGATTCTGTATTGCTTGTTTGATGGTTTGTCCGGTGATCTTTGACCCGGCGATCATCAAGCACGTAGGAGCGAATCTGGGCACCCCACTCTATTTTAGTTTTAGAAGATTCTATTACATCTTTTTCCGCTTGTTGCTTCGCTAATTCCAATTCATAGAGTCTCGATTTTAACATAATCAAGGCTTTCTCCCGATTCATATGTTGCGAACGTTCTTGCTGACATTCTGCGACAAGTCCTGTCGGAAGGTGTCTTACCCGAACGGCAGACTCCGTTTTATTGACATGCTGTCCACCGGCACCACTTGCCCTAAAAGTATCCCATTCAATGTCAGCCGGATTGATTTCGATCTCAATAGAGTCATCAACCATCGGATGAACAAATACAGAAGCAAAAGAGGTTTGTCGCTTCCCTTGTGCATTGAAAGGGCTGATCCTTACGAGTCGGTGGACACCATTCTCGCTTTTAAGATAACCATAAGAATAGTTGCCGATAATCTCAAGCGAGGCAGATTTTATCCCGACCACATCACCATCTGTTCTGGTTAGTTCAGAATATTTAAATCCTTGTTTTTCAGCCCACATGGAATACATCCTCAAAATCATTTCTGCCCAATCACAGCTTTCCGTACCACCGGCACCGGCATTAATTTCCACGATACAGTTTAGCTCGTCCTCTGGTTTATTCAAGGTAGATTTAAACTCTAGCTCTTCAACCGTGCTCAAAGTCTTAAGATAACTTTCGTCTACCTCTGCTTCTGAGGCTTCCCCTTCTTTGGAAAATTCAAAAAGAATCTCCGTATCTTCTACCAAGGTATTCAGGTGATTATAAGCGTTTACCCAGGTTTTATCAATATTCAAGGCCTTGATTACAATACGAGCAGAATCCGGGTTAGTCCAAAAATCCGGATCTAATGTTATCTGTTCTTTATCTTCTATCCGGAGCAATCTGTTCCCGACGTCAAAGATACCTCCTAATCGCCAGAAGCCTTTTTTTAAGATCTTTTAGTTGTTCAATTGTCATGGCGGCAAATGTATTCATTCTATTGTTAAAAAACGAGGACAAATTAATAAATATTTAAGAATATTGCCGTTCAGAGCGTTGTTGATTTGGTCAATATGTCTTTCTTTACCATATAAAATAAACTAGTGATAAATTAACCCGTACTTTGTCACATAAAGAGCAATATCAAAGAACTATTCTGCGTATTTTTACCTTTGAACCTGATTTTGCTATTGAATATAGTAAACGCTATGATTAAACTTTTCCAAATTTCAAGTATCCTCTTCTTTCTATTTTTCTTTTCGTCTAATGGCTTTGCACAGCGGTTGGATCATTCTCAGGGAGAAATACTCTTTCAGTTTAAAGGTTCTTCCATTACAGATTTCAATAATTCTATTCAAAACAAATATCCTGATTTATTAACCTCGGGTGATTTAAAAATAACCTCTACCCCCTTTAATGTTTGGAAATTGAGTTTTGACCACAATAGCATTAATGAGCTTACTTTATTAGCTGAAATCAACGCTAATCGAAATGTCGAAAACGCACAATTCAACTACTATACTGATAACCGAACGGAACCTAACGATACTTATTTCTCCGGGTTATGGCACCTTAATAATATCGGACAAAACGGTGGAACACCCGGAGTAGATTTAGATGTTACCTTAGCATGGGATAAAACAACCGGTGGTGTTTCATATACCGGGGATACTATCGTGATTTGTATAATTGATGAAAGTTTTGATTTCAACCATGAAGATCTTTTAGATAATATCTGGGTCAATCATGATGAAATTCCTGGTGATACCATAGACAATGATGGAAATGGATATATAGACGATTTTCAGGGCTGGAATGTGGATTCCTACGATGATAATATCGGGAATACCGGGGCTGATGATTGGCATGGAACAAGAGTAAGTGGAATTGCCGGAGCCGTTGGAAATAATAATACAGGGATTACGGGAGTAGTTTGGAACATTAAAATGATGTTGGTAAGCCGGGGAAGTACTACTGAAGATGCAGTCAAGGCTTACACTTATCCATTTAAAAACCGGCAGTTATACAATCAGACCTTAGGACAAAAAGGTGCCTATGTAGTTGCTACTAATTCATCCTGGGGTGTCGATTTTGGAACGCCGAATGAAGCCCCGCTTTGGTGTGCGGTGTACGACTCTCTTGGAAGTGTAGGTATATTAAATTCAGCTGCTACGATAAACGCTAATGTGGATGTGGATGAAGTTGGAGATTTACCAACCACTTGTATCAGCCAATATCTGATCACTACTACCAGTGTTAATAATTATGATATAAAAACAGTAAATGCCGGATTTGGTGCCCAGAGCATTGATCTTGGTGCCTTTGGAAAAAATATTTTATCGACAAATAATAATAATAATTATGCCTTAATAAATGGCACTTCCGCAGCTGCCCCCCAAGTTGCTGCGACTATTGGATTCTTGCATTCGGCCCCCTGTCCAAGCTTTGCGGTTTTCGCCAAAAACAACCCTCAACAAGCAGCGCTTCAGCTTAAAGATTATATCCTTGATGGTGTAGAACCAAATGCCAGTCTAGCGGGAATTACAGTGACCGGAGGTAGATTAAATACCAATAACAGCCTCAACCTGCTGATGGATGACTGTGATTTTTCGGGATGCTTTGCGCCTTATTTAATTGAAATTAATAATATCACTTCCAATACCGCTACCATAGAATGGTTGACCGATATTGCCACAGATAATGTAAAACTACGTTACAGAAAAGTCAATACAATGACCTGGACTGATGTCAATAATATTCAAAGTCCCTTGCTCCTTAATGGTTTGCTATCCTGTACCTTTTATGAATTTCAACTTCGGTCTTTCTGTGATGCTACTTCTAGTTCGTATACGGCAAGCTTTACATTTAAAACTGACGGATGCTGTACCGCTCCAAATGAAATATCAGCGGAAGCTTCAGGAAATTCCCTGACTATATCCTGGAATGAAGTCACCGCTGCCGAAGCTTATTATTTACGCTTCCGGGAATCCGGAAACAGCACCTGGGAAGAATTAACGGTTTCGGTTAATAATATTATCTTAAACAATTTACCGGGTTGCCAGCAATATGAATTCCAGTTAAGTACGCTATGTGCCAATACACAAAGTCTCTTTTCCGCCTCCTATTTTTATTCTACCTTGGGATGCGGCGCTTGTTTAGATTTTGATTATTGTTCTTCTTCCGGACCTCCGGTCAGTCTGGCTTGGATCAGTGAAGTATCGATTGCTGATCTCACTAATTATTCAGAAGCTTCCATAAACGGGTATACTGATTTTACAGCCCAATCTGCCAACCTTATTCAAGGGTTTGTCCATGAAATTGAAATATATACTGATTTTGATTTTATCCAATTTCCTGCCTATTTCAGTGTTTGGATTGACCTTAATCAGGATGGTATATTTGGGGAAGAAGAGTTGCTTCTTCAATCTACTACTCCCGCTGATTATACGACCGGTATATTGTTCATTCCTCCCGATGCCTTACTTGGCTCAACCCGGATGCGGGTTGCGTACCAGGAAGAAGATTTAGGTTCCTGTGGTGTTTATGAAGCCGTAGGGGAAGTGGAAGATTACTGCGTTTTTATTTCAGAGCCTACGGAATGTTTACCTCCTGTAAATATCAATTTCACAGCAACTGAGAATAGTGCAAATTTAACCTGGAGTGGAAATTTATTGATCAGTGAGTATAAGCTCACTTACCGGGAGTTAGGCACAAACATATGGAATGTTGAAATTACAGTTTCAAATAATTTTACGCTAGATAACTTATCCCCCTGTACGGATTATGAATTTTTCCTAACTTCCATTTGTATTGGTGAAACTAGTACCTCCTCGCCTACTTATCGTTTTACAAGCAAAGGATGTGGCGCTTGTTTAGATTACCAATATTGTGAAACTGTTCCGTGTTTAGTAAACTTTGAATGGATACAAAGTGTAATATTCCACGAGTTGGACAATAATTCTGGCGCTAATGGTGGCTATATGCACTTTCCTGATTTTTCTACAGATGTAGTCCAGGGAGCGTCCTATAACATTAGGCTGGAGCCTGGTTTTGCTAATGATTATTTTGATGAGCGATTTTATATATGGATTGATTTTAATCAGAATGGAATATTTGATGATACTGAAAAAGTATTAGAGGAAACCTCTTGGGCAGGAGGAATAATTAATGGCACTATTCCTATTCCAATAAATGCAACTTTGGGATCTACGCGGATGAGAGTCAGTATGAAAAATTCAGGACCTATTGCTAATCCCTGCGAAAGTGGTTTTTATGGTGAAATTGAGGCGTATTGTATTAATATTTACGAAGATACTGGCGTTGGTAGCTGTCTGGCACCAGGCTGGATATCCTCCAATCTGATTAATCCCACATCGATTGGTTTAGAATGGCAATCTGTCAATAATGCTGTTTCTTATAAATTGAGATATCGTCAGAGTAATAATTTAACGCTACCCTGGGAATATATTACGACGGGTAATAACGCTGTTTTGATTAACAATTTAATCCCCTGTGAAAATTATGACCTACAAATTCAGGCGATCTGCAATTTTGGGATAAGTAATTTCAGCGAGTTGGAAATTTTTAATCCCTGTGGTTTAGTTTCAAACACTACTATAGAAAATCAACATCAAATATCGGTTTATCCCAATCCATTTAGTAAAAACACAACACTCCATTATGAATCAGACCGGCCAGAAACCTTAACTATTCAGGTATACTCAACGATCGGTCGGCTTATCGACACCTATCATTTTGACGCTAAGCCAGACAAGAATAGGTTTCAACTTGATTTAAAAAATGTAAGCACAGGAATTTATTTTCTACAAATATATAGTGCCGGAAAACGGGTATCTACTCAAAAAATCATCCATCAAGCTCCCTGATAAGCAGGCAACTGAAAGAAAAAAGTAGCTCCCTCGTTTTGTTTGCTTGTGACTTGTATACTTTCATTATGGATTTCCAAAATC
>JBLHJZ010000353.1:0-5656 GCA_047619515.1 Saprospiraceae bacterium
GACAAAATCACTGGCCATCCAACAGGATTTAAAGACTACCGCTGCTGATCTTAAAAAAGAGAAGGAGAAAAATCTAAGTGATCAGGAGAAAGCCATTATTAATACACAATTGCTGGAAGTAGAGGATGAATACCAACAAGCACAACAAAAAATCGGAGCGATCAAGGAAAAATTGACACAAAACGAGCAAAGAAAAGTAGAAAGTAAAAAGCTCCTGGAGGATATCGAAAACCAACGAAATGAATACAATCGCTGGGCGAAATTAAACGACATCATCGGTCAGGCCGACGGTAAAAAATTCCGGGTCTTCGCTCAGGGGCTTACCTTAAAAAAACTAACGGTACTCGCAAATAATCATCTTCAACAGCTCAATGGAAGGTATTTTATCCTCAAACGCAGCGATGAAGATCTGTCTCTCGAAATTGTGGATACCTATCAAGCGGATAATGTCCGCTCTATGAATACCCTTTCTGGTGGAGAGAGTTTTCTGGTGAGTTTATCACTGGCACTTGGGCTTTCGGATCTTGCCGGACGGAATACCAATATTAATTCGCTGTTCATCGACGAAGGTTTTGGCACCCTGGATGAGTCTACCCTTGATATGGCTATTTCCACCCTGGAAAATCTCCAATCCTCTGGTAAAACGATTGGCATCATTTCTCATGTCAAGGAACTTAAAGAGCGAATTTCCACGCAGATTATTATTAGAAAGGCAGGAAGTGGATTCAGTCAGATAGAAATCAGATAATTATCTATACTTCATCATTGTCTGTCGATGTATACTATAGTTTTAACACTTTTTATTTAAATTGTCGGTTCTAAACAGGTTCTTTGTAAATTGTAGCCCAGTTTTGGTAAATTAGCACATACTACTAGACAAAATAATTTTGGCCACAGAGATCACAAAGAAGACACAGAGGGTTATTTTGTTGATTTTCAAATCTTTGTGATCTCTGTGTATCCTCTATGCGTTCTGTGTCCTTAAAATGTCCAGTAGTAAAAAATTAGTATAAAAAAATAAATCGAAAATCGAAAATCAAAATTTTAGATAGCATGAAACAACTCCTAATATTATTAGCCGTTTTGAGCAGTTTCCCTTTATTTTCACAAAAAGGAACGACCCTGGAAGAATACCGTTACCTCAGCAAAGGATATGTTTATCAGCTAGAAATGGGTCTTGACGCCCAAAAGGAAGGCTATTTAATTAAAAATCTATTCAAGTCCTCTAAAGGAGCACAGTTGGTTGGTTTGTATCAAATTGGCATTGCGGAACCCAAAGCCCTATTAGTTGTTCTGGAGGGTAAAAAAGATAAAGCAACCTATGTTTGTTTAGCAAACGGAACTGCTGACGAACGGGTCAGAGATCTTGCGAAAGCGGATCAGCGAAACCTTTCCGATTCGCAGCAATCAAATTATCAAAATGTGCTAACTGAATTTCTTTTTGAAGCACTTTCCAATCCTGATTTAAAAGTATTGAGCTACCAACCAGCTATATCTGCGCCGACCCGTAGCTATCAAAACGATGAAACACTTGTCAGCCGAAGTGCTAATCTGGAACAATATATCCAGGAAGCCCCAAAAGTAAGCCCTATCAAACAAGAGGTACAAATGACTAATGTCGGCGCTGCTGAAAAGTCATTAAGCGGTAACCTCGCCACCAGAACGATTATACAATCAGCCGATGCTTACGCTGACACCAAAAAAAAGGGTACCATAGCTATTAAAATCTGCGTGGATATGGAAGGAAATGTGACCAGTGCAAAATTTACGCAACGAGGATCGACTACTTTTGATTCTTATTTAAAAAAAGTAGCCACCAAAGCTGCAAAAAGTATTAAATTCGCTAAATTGGATGCCGCTGAGCAATGCGGAATTGTTAATTATAAGTTTTGAAAACGGTATATCGCTACAAGATGTAACGGTACTCAGCGACCGTAAACCGATAAAGGTTAATGTAACTTAAAATATAAATTCTAATAACAATTACTCTGAATGACTTCTTTGTCATTTCGAGTGAGAGAAACGAATCGAGAAATGCAAAAAGACCTAAAAACACTATTTGGAACAGACCACGGATTAGATGAGAAAAGTGTAGAATTTTTGACCAATGCCTTGGAAAAAAGTAACCTGCCCGGTTTTGACTATATCGAATTCAAGCTAAGCATCGGTGCCCTTGCACAGATGAACATGGACGAGGCTACCGCTTTTAAATCTTCTTTCGCTACGGCCTCTATCGTTGGTTTGACTAAGATGAAATTGTTGGAAACCGCAGAGCATTATAAAAAAGTGCTCAAAGATGAAAAAGCCCAATTTGATGTAGCACTCCAAAATCAGATGCAACAACGTGTCGCTTCAAAGCAGCAGGAAGTCATAAAACTGAAAGATCAAATCGCCAAACACGAAGAGAAAATCGCACAGCTCAAAGCGCAAATATCGAAATTTCAAGCTACTATTGATGGGGCAGATGCACAAATTGATGAGGCTAAAGCTAAGATCGATAACACCCGGGAAAGCTTTGAATCTACTCATCAAAGCATACTCAATCAAATCGAAAAAGATATTGAAAATATTCAGAAATATCTGTAAATAAGCGGACAAGAAGTCAAATTGCCTAGTAGTTAAGAACCCTTTAACCCCTTGACAACTTAAATACATATATTACACCTTATTAATTATTAAATCTAAACTCAACAAAAATGTCTGAACTTACGCCTCTTGATACAGACCAGTTTAAGAAAAAAGGTTTTTGGAAACGCCCTGAAGGAACCACCGGGACTATTTTCGCAGTGGCTATTGCCGCTGGCTTAGGATATGGCCTCTACCTTATTCTTCCTGCCTTGATCGCAATGACCGCTAATATCCTTCAGCTTTCGCTTATGTTATTAGCGCTTGGCGCCATTATCTACATGGTCCTGGATCCAAAAATGCGAAACCTCATTTGGTATGGCTATAAGAGTGTCATGCGATCCATCACCGGGATGTTTGTGAATCTTGATCCGATCGGTATCTTAAAAAGCTATGTCGACGACCTTACGAATAACCTTCGAAAGATGAGTACCCAGATCGGTAACATCCGGGGCCAGATGCGGAAGCTCAAAACTATCATGACAGAAAACGCCGCTGAGATTGACAATAATATGAAATTAGCTTCTATGGCTCAGCGTAAAGGCAATGATAAACAGGTCATGTTGTCTACCCGAAAAGCAGCCAGACTAAAAGAAAGTAATGCCAAGTACCAGAGTCTCCATGCTAAAATGGAAGTGATGCATAAGATCCTTTCCCGGATGTACCAAAATTCAGAAATTCTTTTGGAAGACACCAAAGATCAGGTCAAACTGAAAGAGCAGGAACGCAAAGCGATTCGCGCCTCTCATTCTGCAATGACTTCGGCGATGAGCGTCATTTCCGGAAATCCGGATCAAAGAGCTATGTTTGATATGGCATTGGAAGCGATTGCTGATGATGTTTCCAATAAGGTTGGTGAGATGGAACGCTTTATGGATATGTCCTCCAATTTTATGAATTCCGTTGATTTGCAGAATGGCGTTTTCGAAGAAGAAGGATTGAAAATGTTAGAGAAATTCGAAAAAGAAAGTACGCTCATGCTTTTGGGTACTGCAGGTACAGAATCCCTGGACCTAAATAGACCAACCGCTGATCCGGAGGTTAGAAAAAGTGAGGATTCTTCCTATGAAAATCTTTTCGATTAGGGATTATTATAAAAATAGATAATACTTTAAAAAGTGCTGCACCGCATCGGTTGCAGCACTTTTTATTTGGAATATATCCAAAAAGAATATTAACTATTTTTAAATAAAAGACTTCCAATGGGATAAACCAAATTAAATTTCGAAATATCCATTTTCTGATATCTAATTCACTCCTTGCATTTTTCTTTCATTAATGTCTTTTCAATTTCCTTATCGTAAAATTCCCTACTCTTTTTATCTTTAATTATTTAAAAATTTTTATCTTTCGGCGCCTTAAAAAAGCAAACCTCACCTTTAGGAGAAATTATAAAAAAATTCAAAACTAAAAATTAGTCTGGCTGACTGATTTTCAGCCAAACTATAACAATCTGAATAGTAATAGGAATTCCATGCTATGTGCTATGAAGTATTATTATAATTCCTAACTTGTAAAATCAAATTTATTAACTAAACAAAATTATGTTTATGAAACAATTCTATTTAAAACTAAGATTGATCCTGATGTTTTCAATCTTTTCCGTTTGGAGCATGTATGCACAGACGACCGTAACGGGAACGATTACGGACGATGCCGAAGAGCCTCTAATCGGTGCTTCTATTTTGGTAAGAGGAACAGCCGTTGGTGCTGTCACAGACTTTGATGGCAAATTTAGCTTAGAAGCACCTGAAGGCGCTACAGAAATTGAAATATCCTATACGGGATATAGCAGCAAAATATTAAAGCTCAGTGATGGCACTTCGAATCTAAAAATCATCCTTGGCGACGACATCAATCAGTTGGATGAGATCGTAGTGACAGGATTAGCCACTACCGTTAAACGTAAAAATCTTGCTAACTCAGTAGCTAGAATTGATGCCAGTGAGCTTACCGGAGTAACCCCTCAATCTACTTTGGATGGTGCACTTGCTGGAAAATTTACCGGGGCAGAAATTAAAGCCAACTCTGGAGCACCAGGTGGAGGTATGAGTTTTAAATCAAGAGGTACCACTTCTATCAGTGGATCATCTCAGCCATTGATCATCCTTGACGGTGTCTATATTGACAACTCTTCTATTCCTGCGGGATTGAATGTTGTCTCTGCAGCAGCTTCAGGAGGAAGTACTTCTAATCAAGATAACCCTTCCAATCGTCTTGCGGATATCAATCCATATGATATTGAGTCTGTTGAAATTCTAAAAGGTGCTTCTACTGCTGCAATCTATGGTTCGCGAGCTTCCGGTGGTGTGATCATCATCACTACTAAAAAAGGGGAAGCAGGAAAAACTAAATTCAATTTTTCACAATCCGTTGGGGTCGTTTCACAATTGAATAAATTGGGGGTCAGAGATTTTACAGAAGCTACAGTGCTGGCCTCAGATCGATTTGCTGGAGATATTGACCTATTTCGCGCAGCAAAATCCAGCGGAAACATTCAAAATTATGAAGATGAATTGTATGGAACCGGTATCCTATCTACAACCAATTTCAGTGCACGAGGTGGAGATCAAAAAACTCAATTTTATATTGGCGGTTCTTATAAAAACGATGAAGGTATTGTAGAAGGAACTGGTTATAAAAAAACTTCTGCTCGTTTTAATATAAATCATCAGATCAACGATATTTTTAAGTTTGCCATTACCAGTAATTATATCAATTCCAGTGCAGATCGAGGGTTCTTTAATAATGATAACTCCGGAAATACAATGGGTGTTTCTTTTTCATCTACTCCTTCCTGGGCACAATTGCTACCTAATGAAAATGGGGTCTATCCTGCGAACACTTACGCTCCTTCGAATTTCCTGGAAACAGCAAATACCATTACCAATAATGAAGGTGTCAATCGTTTTATTGGAGGAGGTTCCGTTTCGGCTAATATTTTGCAAAAAACCAATTCTAGTTTAAAAGCAGTATTTAGAGGTGGTATTGATTTTTATAATCTAAAAACAACAGCGTTATTTCCTAACTC
>JBLHJZ010000354.1:0-5655 GCA_047619515.1 Saprospiraceae bacterium
GGATTATCCAGCTGTATTTACCTTGAAAGCCTTAGACAATAAAATTGAAGTTGGGCATAATTATTCTTTTATGATTCAGGCAAAAGACTTTGAAAAACTTGCCGGAATGCAGTTTACGCTTCAATTTCATCAGGAAGCGCTTAGCATCAATGAAATTGTCCCGGGAGATGTATCCAATATTAGTGCAGCAAATTTTGCTATCCACCAGGAAAGGGGAGCGGTATCCGTGAGTTGGAATACAGAAGATGCTGTGGAAGGGAATATATTTTTCACGGTAAATATCACTGCAAAAGAAGCGGGGAAACTGAGCGACTTTATTACACTGAATTCTCAGCTTACCAAAGCCGAAGCCTATACTGCTGACTTGGATATAATGAATGTCGAATTGGCTTTTGAAAATAGTAATAGCGCTCAGATTGCTACTTTTGAAGTATATCAAAACACACCCAATCCATTTAATGAAAAGACTTCGATCAGTTTTAATTTACCGGAGGCAGATCAGGTTGAGCTAGTGGTTTATGATCTATCCGGAAAGGTTTTGTATACTTCGCATAATAACTTTGGCGCAGGATTTAACACCATCCAGATTGATAAATCTAATCTAAAAGGTTCGGGGATTTTATATTATCAGTTAAATACTTCTTTTGGAAGTAAGACGCAAAAAATGATTTTGATGGAAAGGTAAGAGAAGTGGTCAGGTGGTCAAGGGCTTTGGTTCTTGACCACTTGGTTATTCCTTATTGCAGAGATAACTCATGCGAATCGCTAGTTCAAATCCGAAGTAAGAGATACATATGGAGTACCTTTCTATTCATCAAGGCAGGCCTGACGGCACTCTACCACGTAATCGTTAGCCCTTGTTCACCAAAATAAAGTACCTAAAGGCACTTTTTTGTCCCATAGGGACTTTATCTTGGTTGGCCCTGATAAATAAACCAGAGCTGAGTGCCGTTAGGTACTCAATATCAGAACGCTACTGGATCTAACCAGTGATTCGCATAACTCATGTTTAATAAATAGTTATTTCATCAAGGCATCTTTATAAACCTCAAAATACCGCCCAATATATTTTCCGATAATGTCAAACTCCAGGTTGACTGTACTTCCTTTCCGGAGATTTTTAAAAGTGGTATGGGCATAAGTAAAAGGAATAATAGCCACAGAGAAAGTATTATTTACCGGCTCCACTACCGTCAGGCTAACACCATTTATACAGATCGATCCTTTATCCACCAGTAAATGCTCCGGGCTTGCTTGGTAATTGAATCGATAAAGCCAGCTACCGTTCTTTTCTTCTACACCAAGGCAGATGGCAGTACCATCGACATGACCTTGTACCATATGTCCGTCCAGCCGGGCAGAGGAGAGCATCGCTCTTTCGAGATTTACGTTGTCGCCCACCTTAAGTTGTCCGAGATTGGTTCGGTTTAGTGTCTCTTCAATAGCAGTCACTTTATACTGATCATCCTCCAGGTCAACGACGGTCAGGCAAACACCATTATGGCTTACACTTTGATCAATTTTTAATGCTGATGAAATAGAAGAAGAAATGCTTATATGCAAATTGCTCCCTTCCCTTTCCAGCTTTTCTACTTTCCCTAATGATTCTATGATTCCGGTAAACATAAATTTATTTAAGATTAAAAATTTAGGAATGAGGATTTAGGTGTGCCTGAAAATCCTAAATCTTCATTCCTAAATCCTAATTATTTCCTCCCTCTGATAATTTGTATCGATCCTTGAAGTATTTCAAGTCTTGGAACAATACCACTGACGCGTTGTTCAAAAACTCTACAAGTATAAAAATAAACACCTTCAGCAACATCTTTGCCCTTTAGGTTTTTACCATCCCACAAAATGTCAGGATCGTTTGTTTCAAAAACCAAATTCCCCCAACGGTTATAAATCTGCATTTCGATGCGATCTACAAAACAATAAGGGAATGGAATATACAAGTCATTATCTCCGTCGTCGTTTGGTGTAAAGACATTGGGTAGATTATAAATAGGACAATTATCTTTGCAAATGATATTACTAAAAGCACTTTCATTAAAAAAGGTATCCACCGCAGTTACTGCATAGCAGCCGGCGATTCCAAAATCAGGAAAATGCTCATAATCAGTAATAGAGGAAAGCGTAATCGTTTCAATTAGTTGAAAATCAGCACCTTCGACCTGCGCGTAATAAATATTATAGCTTACCACATCGTCAGTTTCTTCACAGATTTCTATCGGATTTGTCCAGCTAAGGCTATTTAAAAGATTGTCCTCGGATTCGCAATTGACAGCCCCGGTACTTCCAAGATTATCACAAATATTGGTAACCTCAAGTTCTGGCGGACAGGGCGGAATCGTATCTAAGGGAATGCCACATGCTTCCTGTGAGAAATTGATGAGTGGAGAAGTAACCCCCGCAATCCCATAAGAACCGATGCTTTTTACTTGATAGCAATATTCTTTTCCATTGATAAGCCCCTGATCTGAATACATGGGTTCGAAAGATACACCGATGGAATCAAAAATTCCGGTAGCATTTTCTTTATAAATAGTATACATGGAATTACTCCAGGGTACATCAAAATCCCACGAGAGATTATTTATATTATCAGTAGATGCGATATTTAGGAACACTGATGAAGCAGGTTGTGTAAAACCAATAGGTGCTGTCTCGCTATTAGCATAAAATGCAATTTTATAACTATAGGGCAGATCGGAAGTATTTAACCCGGAGTCGTCATAGATCGTATCGTTTGCGCCTGCAAAACTTGGCGAGGTAAAGGTGGCACCGGGAATCAACTGGAAGTCAGCATCTGCAGGAGTCACACCGACAGCGCTGTAAAGCTCATAGATATATGGTCCCGGGTTTATAATAGTATCTAAATCCACCGCATTAGGTTTTGCCCATCTTACTTGAATTTCACCATTATTATTATCGGTACTCAATACCGTGACATTAGTGATCAAAGGAATATCTCTGCTGAGCTGCACACAAATCGAATCAGAAGGAAGGCCGGATACCCAGTTGAAGGGTTGATTGGCAGCTGATAACTTTGCAAACCTGGCTTCCACTCTATAGCAATAAGTTTTTCCCCTTTCGACTGCTTCATCTAAATAATTATAGCGATTATTCATGACATCCATAATTGGTGAAAGTGTAAGTAAGGTATATCCTTTTCCTTCCAGTCCCGGATCGCAGAGGTCTACAGGTAGTGCATTTGATCCTTCTTTTCGCCATACCTGGAACCCCTGAAAATAATTATCCATCACATCATCACAAGCATAGGGCAATGCCCAACTGAGGTCAACCTGTCCACTGCCGGCTTCGGCCTGAAGATCCAGCGGCGGAGGCCCTACTACTTTTATTCTTACTGTTTTGAGGGTAGAAAGGTAAACATTTTCTCCTCCGGTAGGACTGGTGATCGGGAAATCATCGGCGGCTCTGAAAACAACGGTATAAAACTGATCAGCAATATGCTCACATTTTGTCTCCCAGGTAAAGGTGCCGGTAAGCGGTTGAGGCTGATAGCCTGTCGGCACACTAAAGGTTGCAGGGCTAAAAGCAGCTTCCAAAGGAGCACCAAAAGCCAGGAGATCAACTTGCTGAGTCGATTCTGAAGTAGGTGCGGTAGCTACTACATCAAAGGACAGCGTTTCTCCTGCTATCACACAAACCTCCTCTATTGTTTCAATCTCCGGAGGTAAATTATCGCAATCAACTACCAGGATTTGCATATCCCGAATCATTGTGTCAATGGCAATACCTCCTCTAAATTGGATGATGTACATCGCAATATTGTATTCTCCTGTTTTTTGAGGAAAAGTCCAGATAAAGGTCCCTGTAGTCTCATCTAAGATGTGTCCATTTGGATTTGTTGGGTTACCAGGCATAATCATTTCCGGGAACATATATTGAGGGACAGGCGAATCTATTCCTTGCAGGGGTACAATCAAACGATAAGCCAGGCTATCTCCGTCGGGATCCCAGGCATTAGGATTATGTATAAATTCCTGTCCAAGACAGGCTATATCAATCGGAGGTTGAGAAAGAATCGGAGAGTTATTTGGTCCCTGGAAGGAAGGATTAAAAAACGTCACCGTTGTCTCCAAATGAAAAGGGACATTCTCGGAATTTGGCCAGTTGACATTCAGGATCCCCCCGTTTCGGTTAGGATCCGTCATAGAGATCACATAATGGGCTATTGCCGGATAGGTATGTCTGGCAATATATCTATTTAGTTTGGTATCGTTAGGAAGTATATCACCGTTTCCGTTTACCCTTCCGACTTTTTCACAGGGGCCATTATCGGACCAGCAAATCTCCAGCGTATCCCGGTCTGCCGCCACGCTACTTGCTTTCGTATAAGTAGTAATGGTCGCTTCAATGGTCAATCCATTGATGACCCGGTAGGTGATTTCTCCTGCCCGGTTGTGCGTAGCATAGGCATTTTGAAGAGAGCAGCAACAGCAAAAAGCGAGAAGAATCGGGATAATTTGTAATTGTCGTTTCATTCGAACAATGTTTAAGATAAAAATAGGAATAAAAGGCAGAAAGCTTATCCTATAAATGTCATATCATGAAGTTGATTTAAAATGGAGGTTGAAATTGATTGTAAGTGCTTGTTTTTCAAGACGAAGCTCCATTATTTTTCGTCCGTCCGGACGGTGAAAATAATTAGCTGAAGTATTGGAAAGCAATGACTTGCAAGAAAATCATCTATCTATTTTAAAACAACTTCAAAGCTTTAAAATAAGATATACTTAAAAAAACGTAAAAAAACACTAAATAGTTTGCTGATTTTTACGGTTGAGCTAAGAATATGTTTTGAGTGCATGACATAACTGCGGCTTTTAGCTTTTAGCCCTTGGCTTCTCTTTATCGCGTTCTTAAACGCACCTGAGGGAAGCCAACCGCTAATAGCTTGAATCAGGTCGCGTTTGTAGGGCGAATGCTAAAATTTCAACATACTCTTATCCTGCGTAAACTTATCTTTATTGAAAGTCGCCGACTCCCCCTTGGGTATGGATAGCGATTGCCAGTCTTCACCCTTTATCGTCTTTGAGATCATGACTAATTGTCCGACATGATAACTGTAATGCGCTAATTGGCGGTTGATAGCTTCCATCACACTATGTCCCTCATTTCGGATGTAGGCTATTTTTTCAAGATCACTAGCTTGTAGCGGATCAATGGCCGTAAACAAGGCGTTCCAACCCTTTTCCCAATAATTGATCAGTTCTTCTTTTGAGTTAAAATCATCCTGAAATTCTGTGTCTCGGTTTCGCCACTCTTTTTCTCCGTCCGTACTTAAGAAATCTGTCCAGCGGGAAAGCATGTTACCAGCCATATGCTTGGCGATGATTGCACAGTTATTTGAATTTTCTTCGAATCGAAGATGGATTTCTTCTTCATTTAATCTGGCAAGCGACTCATCGCCCATTGTTTTATAATAAAGGAATAGCTTTCGGGTATTATTGAGATAGTTTTCTTTGAAAGTCATAGCGTTTTATTTTAGATTCTAGATTTAAAAATAAGAATTAAATCCTAAATCCTAAATCCTAAATCCTAAATCCTAAATCTTCAATCCTAATTCTTCAATTTCCAATCTTCTCCAGACATTTCACTAAACTTTCTTCCCAATGTGGAATTTCAATACCA
>JBLHJZ010000355.1:0-5632 GCA_047619515.1 Saprospiraceae bacterium
CCCCTGATTGATATCTTTATCAAAAAAGACAACAAGAAAGCCTCCCGGAGAAATGGTCGTTATATTTGGATCATTTGAAGGAATCTGCCATAGCGTAGGGATTGTCAAATCGTCCGTCATATACATACCGCCAACATCAATGGCAATATTATCATCATTATAAATCTCTACCCAATCTTCAAATTCGCCAGCTTCATCTGAAAGACCTGAACTATTGGAAGCCACAAATTCATTGATAAAGAGGCTTTGAGCACTCAATGATTGAGTACCCGATAGGAGGCAAGCAAAAAAGAAAGGATATGAATAGTACTGAAGTAATAAACGAAATAGTTTAGATAACTTAGGCTGACTGGCTGACTGCCATTTTGTTTCTCGTAGCATGTTCTTAATTTAAAAATGTATTTAGAGTAAGTTTAAATTTCATCCTTTGGGCTGCAAAAACGCCTTTTTGAACCTGAACTTCGGCTCTTTTGAGCCACGTAGCTGGGCTATGCGGCTCAAAAGGAGCCTCGTCAGAACCGAAAATGCTGCTTTTTCGCCATCAAAAACGAAGTTTAAACATACTCTTAAAAAAATACTCCTTATTAGCCATAGGAAAGCTATAGCTAAAAGCATGTTTAATTTTTGGTGATTGTGTTGAACTTGTCTTGCATGGAGCCTGCCATGTCAAGTAGTTATTTAGCGATATTATACAAGCCCAGTCTGTATGAAAGGAAAAAAGCATAAAAGCTAAACATTAATCGTTTAATCGGATTTAGGATAGAAGGAGTTGTAGAAGTATACAATTCCCTTAGATGTAGGTGTATTAGATTAGCCTAAAAATAGTAACAAAAGAGTAGTTTCCCAAATTTTTACTGGATAATTTAAGAGGCTATGAATAAGTAGAGGCTTTTTTTTGAGCCACGGCCCTATTTGTCATATTGAGTACCTTTCTTCAAGGCAGGCCTAAAGGCAATCCATCCAGGGTTCATGGTCTAGGTTACCAATATTTAGCCCTTAACAGGGCAAAGAATCCCTTTAGGGATTTGATATCGGTAACCCAGGACTAAAAAACTGCGAGGAGTGCCTTTAGGTACTCAATATAAATCGCAATTTAGTACTCAGTAAATAATTGTCCTAATACTTCAAACACACATTCTTAGCTTCCGTAAAAAAGCGAAGGGCTTCGAGGCCACCTTCCCGGCCAACACCGGAATTTTTGACACCGCCAAAGGGCGTCCGGAGATCGCGAAGTAGCCAGCAATTGACCCAGACTACACCAGCCTGAATTGACTCAGCAATACGATTGGCTTTAGTGACATCCTTGGTCCAGATAGTAGCAGAAAGACCGTAGTCGGTACTGTTTGCATATTTCAAAACCTCTTCCTCTGTATCAAAAGGGGTAATCGTCACTACCGGGCCGAAAATTTCTTCCTGGTTGGTGCGGCAATCGAAAGGCAATCCTTCGATAATAGCAGGACGTAGAAAACACCCCCCTTCAAACTCTCCTTTCATCTCTACCTGCGTGCCTCCGCAAAGAATTTTACCGCCTTCCACTTCAGCGAGTGCCAAATAACTCAGCACTTTCTCCATATGAGTCCGGGAAGATATTGCGCCAAGATCAGTAACGGAAGCGAAAGGATCACCTACTTTTAAGAACTGCGTTCTTTTGACAAACTCTTCTTTGAATTTATCATAGATGGGGCGTTCAATATAAATCCTTGAACCGCAAAGACATATTTGACCATTATTAGAAAAAGAAGACCGCAGGGTACCTATAATCATTTTATCGAAATCGCAATCCGCAAAAATGATATTTGGATTCTTTCCTCCAAGCTCCAGGGAAAGTTTTTTGAACATCGGTGCCGCAGTAGCAGCAATGCCTCTACCGGTGCTGGTACCTCCGGTAAAGGAGATCGCTTTGATCTTCGGATGTTCGATTATCGCCTGACCAGCTTTGGGACCTTCACCATGTACAATGTTTAAAACACCTGGAGGGAGGCCAGCTTCAATAGCTGCCTTGGATAAAAGATAAGCGGTCATCGGTGTAACTTCCGAAGGCTTGGCAACCACACAATTTCCGGTGGCAAGCGCAGGAGCAATCTTCCAGGTAAACAAGTATAGCGGAAGGTTCCAGGGAGAAATACATCCGACAACTCCGATCGGCTGGCGTAAAGTAAAGTTGATCGCTTCGCCTTCCATGTGATGAGACTCTCCGGAGAAATGCAAGATCGCAGTCGCAAAGAATCGAATATTTTGGTGCGCTCTTGGAATATCTATAGTGGAAGCGTCTCTATAAGATTTGCCGGAGTCGATAGCTTCTGCCCGGGCGAACTCTTCGATGTTTTGCTCAATGATATCTGCCAGTCTGGCGAGTATCCTGAAACGCTTTTGTACGCCAATCTTCGACCATTCAGGAAAAGCGCGTTCGGCTGCTTCATAAGCTCTTTGAATATCATCGGCCTCAGAATCCGGGATCTGTGAGTAAACTTGCCCGGTAGCAGGATTGATATTGTCTAAATAGGCTCCCGAGATCGCAGGGACGAGGGCGCCGTCTATGTAATTTTTAATATATTTATCTGGAGACATATTTGGCTCTTACTTTTATTTAAACGTTAAAATATAAAAATAAGAGGAAGAAGAGAAGGGAATTTGGAATTAAGATTTTGGATTTATGAATGCAGATTGTTTAGTAATCCCAAAGCCAAATTCTCAATTCTTAAATCTAAAGTGTTCCATTATTTTCCCGGTAAACAGTAGCCAGGACAGTTTGCCCAACGGCCCGGAGCGTTCTTTTATCAATATTACTCATATCGTCACATTGGGTATGCCAGCATTTTGTGAATCCGGTTTCAGAACCCTTGGGTTTGTTAATGATATCAATGGTAGGTATACGAGCTATTCGATTGACAAAAAGATGGTCGTCGATGACAGCCTTGGTTTTGTCATTTAGAAAATAACCATTATAGCCCATGCTTTGTCCGAGTTTCCACACCTTATTCATAAGGGTAGGAGCGACAGACATCGAAATCTCTTCCATCGTGAATTGAGCATTGCTGGCACCGACCATATCAAGGAGGATACCGTATTTTGCTTTGTAGCCTGATTTATGGAGATTGGCAGCCCAGTATTGTGAACCGAGGCACCAGGTAGTATAATCTTCTCCCTGGCTTTCACCATAATCTTCCAGGTCAAAAAATATGATATCCACGCCGAGTTCGATAGGTGTTTGCTGAAGGTGTCTGGCTATTTCCATAAGCACACCGACTCCGCTTCCGCCATCATCGGCACCTAACACGGGTTTGGTTTTATTTTCCTCAACAGGATCATGGTCAGAGATATGCCGGCTATCCCAATGCGCAAATAGCGCAATACGGATTGGATTATTTGGATTGTATTGGGCAATGATATTGGTGCCGTTCAGTACTTCGCCGGTATAAGCAGTGGCCTTAAAATCCTGTTCGATTACTTTTGCACCCAATGATTTCATTTTGTCGACCATCCAGTTTTTACAGGCAGTATGCGCTGGTGTATTTGGAACCCTGGGCCCAAAGGCAACTTGTTGTGCTACATAATTATAGGCAGAGTCTCGCTCAAATTTCGGAATCTGAACTTCGGTATTCGGTTGAGGATTAACTGGTGTAGGCTTCTTATCGTCTTTACAATTTGTACCAACAAAAATCAGCAATAAGGCAAAAATAAAAAATCGGAAATTAGTAAGCATAGGTTGTTTTAATCAAAAAAAATCCCCGCGGCTTGCCTCGGGTGTAGAGAATAAGGAGGAAATGAGGACACGGATTTTCGCGAATTACACGAATTTCAATTCGTGATAAATTTGTGGAATTCGTGTCCTTGTTGCTCTTTGTATTTATTTTGTAGCAATACTATTCTGATTTAATTTATCAGACTGCGATACCCCGTGCCCTCTGGGTCGGGTTAGTTCGTCTAATCAAAATAGAACCCCACATTCATTATTCATTTATTTCATTCCTTCACCCAGGTAGTTCCTTCCTTTCCATCTTTCAATTGAATCTTTAAGGCAGTAAGCGTATCCCGAATTTTGTCAGAAGTACCCCAGTCTTTATTCGTACGGGCATCGTGTCGAAGATCTATGATCAAATTCATAAGCCCATCCATCGCCCCGTTTGTCTGGCCATCCAATGCTTCATCGCTGAGGCCAAATATATCGTAGATAAATACCTGGAAAGTGCTCTTTAGCCGGTCTAAAGTATAAGAAGTAATATCATTGAAAGAAAGATGTCCATCTTTGAGTCCGTTCACTTTTGGAACCAGTTCGAATAACCTCGCCAAGGCTTTGGGCGTATTGAAATCATCGTTCATCTCCTCGAAAACCAGGTCTAAAAGGCTGTTGATCTCTTTATCCAGCTTGCCTTCGGTTTCGTTACCGGCATACTTAAGCTCCTGGAGCGTTTTATTCCCTTCCATCAATCTTTTGTAACCTTTCTCCGCTGCGAGTAAAGCTTCATCCGATAAATCCAGTGTACTTCGATAATGAGATTGCAACATAAAAAATCGAATCATCATCGGGCTATAACCTTTCGATACATGGTCACTCTCACCGGAAAACAATTCCTGTGGCGTGATAGAATTATCTTCGCTCTTTGACATTTTTCGGCCATTCATCAAAAGCATATTGGTATGCAGCCAGTAATTCGCTGGCGCACAACCACAGGCGCCGTGATTTTGCGCTACCTCGTTTTCGTGGTGCGGAAATTTTAAGTCATTTCCACCGCCGTGGATATCGAATGTTTTTCCAAGATATTTAGTACTCATGGCACTACACTCAAGATGCCAGCCCGGGAATCCCACAGACCATGGAGAATTCCAGTGCATCAAATGCGTTGGAGAAGCTTTGATCCAAATGGCAAAATCAGCGGGGTTATTTTTCTCGCTCTGATTTTTTAAATCATCCCTGGATTCTGAAATCAAATCTTCGATTATTCTACCGGAAAGCTTGCCATATATGTCATTTTCTTTGGCAAACTTGATCGTGTCAAAATACACGGAACCATTTTTTTCATAAGCGTAACCGTTGTCAATGATACTTTGTACCATTTCGATTTGCTCGATGATATGACCGGTGGCGCGGGGTTCGATACTGGGAGGAAGGGTGTTGAAAACTTCCATCATGTCATGAAAGCCATTCATGTATTTTTGAACAACCTCCATGGGTTCGAGTTGCTCCCGTCTTGCTTTTTCCGCGATCTTATCTTCTCCTCCTGTATCTACATCACCTACCAGGTGTCCGACATCCGTGATATTTCTAACATAACGAACCTCATAGCCGAGGTACATCAAATACCGGTAGATAATATCGAAGCTCACAAAAGTCCGGCAATTGCCCAGATGTACATCACTATATACGGTCGGCCCACAAACGTACATTCCGATTTTTCCTTCATTGATAGGTTTGAAGACCTCTTTTTTCCTACTTAAACTATTATAAACCTGAAGTGTATGATCCATGAACAAAATCTTTACTATTTAGTAATTGCATTGAAATAAGGTGATTGCTAATAAGCAGGCGCAAAATTACATAAATTCTTTGTTTGATGCCAGCTAAGCGATGACTTCATTATGGCGTTTGTAAGATTGGCTATGCCCATGTGATTGCTTCGCTTGTGATTGGGTG
>JBLHJZ010000356.1:0-5624 GCA_047619515.1 Saprospiraceae bacterium
TTTACCGGCACCGCTATTACCGACAAAGATAAGTTTGACATCATCAATTTCCGGAGGGGAACTTTCCGGGACTATACTTTCGGCCGGGGCGCTTTCCTGCTCAATTATTCCTCTGGTCTTATTTTTTCCCAAGTCCGTTCGGGACAAGCCTTTTTTTGCTTTAGGTTTTGCTTTTTGTTTTTGAGCAACGTCTCGTGATATGCCTTCGAAGTAGGCCCGGATTTGGTGGATGTCATTGCTTTGCCAGACGTCAGGGGAACAATCGATTATTTTATTGCCTTTGAGGTATATTTCTTCTAGTTTTTGTAAATGGATCAAGGGTTCAATATGCGTGATTTTATTATCTCCTATAAAAAGACTAGAAATATTTTTTAATGTTTTTAAAGGAGTAATATCCTCAATTTGGTTGTGGCTGAGGCCGAGTATTTCGAGGTTTACTAACTTGGAAAGTATGCCAATTTTTGAAACTTCATTAGAACCAAGCTCTAGCGATTTTAAGGAGGAAAAACTTGCTAAAGGTTTAATATCCTGGATTTTGTTTCTACTCAGGAAAAGTACTTCCATCTGGTTTATGTTTTTTAAAAAATCCAGATCAGAAAGCTCGTTATCGTTTAGGTTTAATTCTTTTAGACTGGACAAGTTTGATGGGAAGTCAATAAAATTGATTTTGTTTTGTTCAAGGTTGAGGGATTGTAAAACGGGTAAAGAGAGAAAAATGGATAAATTGAACTTTTCAATTTGGTTGGATCCTAATTCCAGGATTTTTAATTTTTCAATGGTCTTAAAAAAAGGAATATCAATAATACGATTTTGATTAAGCTTTAAAATGCTCAATTGTTTTAATTCACCTAAGGGAATAAAATCGACAATCTGATTATTACTCAAATCAACTTCCTCCAATCCTCTAAGACTAGCCAGTGCAGAGATATCCGCAATAGCCCAGGGGCTGGTGCCGAAAGCGCCAATCTTTAGTTTTTTCAAGTCTTTCAACCGACCGATCTCTTCGGGGATAAAATTGATATGATTGGGCTCCCCAATATCAATGGTGTTTTTTTGAAACGTTCCTGTAGATTGGGATATGTTTTCCGTCTCAATATTTGGACTTTCATATCCATTAGTGATGATCAATTCCGTCAGCCAGGTCATTTCAAAAACTTCCCTGGGAATCTCCGATAATCCGCAATCACTCAGAATCAGGGTTCCGGTCTGTTCCTTCATTTCTCTTTCGATGAGTTCAAGTGCTCGATAAGGCGTACCTTGTTGCATAGTTGTGGATGGTTTTTTGAAGTTTAAATATAAGGAAAAATTGTAATAAATGTGAACGGAAGAATTTTTGATTTTGGGATCAGGGACAAATCTTGTAGGTTTCTGCTTTAATAAGGAATGAAGTATAAATAAATTGACAGAGTTTGGCTTAGGATTTTTTGTGACTAATGAGTCAAAAAACGCAGGCACCCGTTCGGGTGATGAGGCTTTTTGAGGAAATTAGACGCAAAAAAGACAAGCCAAGAATGTAAAGTTATTTGTAATTCATTCTTAAGTAGAGAAGGATTAATTTTTTTCGTCAATTTTAGTAAAAACCTACAAGGTTTAGGAAATTATCAACTACATCAATTTAAAAGCGATTGGCCTACAGGCAGCGGTATAATTCAAAAGATTTCCGGGATTTTTCCGATCTTTGTATGAATAGATTTTTTTTCACACACTATTTCTTCCCAAATTCAGAATTTTAGTATAAATTGTTTAAGTTTATTTAGCACAGAACTTGTATATAGACTTGAAAATCATTTGCTTTTATATATATTTTAAATAATAGACTTTATGCCAATTTTTTTTGTACGTCAGAGCGGCTACGAACACTTGTGCTGAGCCCTGTCTCGAACATCGTTGAAGGACATATCCTGAACAACGTTGAAGGAAAGTCGAAGTACCGAAGTACCGAATACCGAATAACATTTAACCTCTAAAATTTAAACACTATGAGTCGGACCGTAAAATTAATTTTGACCATTATACTGATTATCGCCGCTGCTATATGGCTGCTTACCGTTTATCGTTCCTGTCAGAATACCAAAAAGAATAACACGGAAATCACTACCAATGGAACAGGGACTGAGGGTACAAATCCAGCAGCTGTTGACACCTCTAGTCTTACAGGCTTAGAAGACCTTTATGAAGAGGAAGAGGAAGAGGAAAGCGATTCTACGAATGCTTCCGGCAATACAGGCGATAGTGCTAACACTTCTAATAAGGAAACGGATGACGAGGAGGAGGATAATACGACTAATGCCGAATATGATGCTTTTGTAAACAGGTCAGGAGACTATCTAGTTGTTGCAGGTGCTTTTGTGGCGAAAAGCAATGCCGATAAGTACAAAAAGCAATTAGAGAAGGAAGGCTACGATGTAGAGGTGAGGATTTTCCTCGGGTCTGATTATCATTCTGTCATCCTCGGAGATTATGCTACGGAAGGAGAAGCATCGGGTGTCGTTAAAAAACTCGGCGGCGAAGCTTATGTGCATAAGAGGAGACCGCTTAAGAAGAGAAGATAGATTATTTAAGATTTAGGAATGAGGATTTGAGATTAATCCTAAATCCTCATTCTTAAATCCTAAATAAATTATCTATTTACAAAGAAGTGGGATCAGATTATCAAACCAACTTACCACGAGTATTTCCTTTGCTCTTTTTAAATCTGCACAAGCCTCTTCTGTTTTTTGTATCTTAAGATAAGCCTGACCTCTGATAGATAAATATTCTCCATTATTCGGAAACTGATCAATAGCTTCGGTCAATTTTGCAATCCCTTCTTCCGCATTCCCTCCTTCGATCAGAACGGTAGCTTCGTCCACCATTCGGTCTACCAGCTCAAAATTACTGATGGCATCACCGCAGGCAACAAAATTGGGTCTAAAGGTCAATCGAATCGTTTTATTGGTATTGACATTTCGGTCACCAAGGGTAGCCGGTGTCCAGTCTCCGGAAGTAGCATTGATGATACGGATCGCTTCAAACTGGTAATCAATCCCAAGATCGCTATAGTCAACCACATCTGTTATATTTAGCGAGCCATCACCATTTATCAATATTTTCAATTCAACAATTCCAATCCGGCAGCTATCCTGGCCTTCATCAGGATATTTGAGTGATTGGTCAATGTAGGTGACCAAAGCTTCGTCACCGTCTTTATAGGCTGGTGAGGTATTATAATTTACCCAGACAGAATCTCTGCCAGACATCACAAAGTCAGGTTCTACAACGTCCTCCAATCTAAACTTGACCGGCAGATTGAATTGCACTTTTACAGGAACACCTTCCTTTTTACCCGGCGTCCATTTCTCGGGAAGTTGATTCATCAGACTGACTACACGCAAGGCTTCTTCGCCTAGTTGATCTCCGGGATCCCGCAATATCTTTTCGTTAGAAATACTCCCGTCTTTTTCCACCACAAAGGTGATAACGACCGTTCCTTCATTCCCTTTTTGCCGGTCTACTTCAGGGTATTTGATATTCTGATAAATAAACTGTAGCATTTTTGAATCTGCACAGCTCTTCAATTCTTCCTTTGTACCCGTAGAATCAGTACAACCCGGGAACATCGGCATTTCTTCTACCACTTGGAAAATTTCTTCCTTAGCAACTTCTGACTGAGCAAAAATGGCTACGGAACAGAACAGGCAACATAAAGCAATTAAATATTTCATTGTATTAAAATTTGATAATCAATAAAAAACGACGGGTGATTTAGCACTAATGATCTGATCACTCCTTATAATGATCTCTCGATCACACAATAATAAGGTTTGGATGTTCTCTATGCCGACGACGAAATGTCCCAATAGGGGATAAAAATCGTTTTTTGTGTCAGTATAATTTGAAATCGGGAATGCAAAAATACGAAAACCTTCTCGTTATAAACTCCAAAAGGGATAAAAATGCTGTGTGCTATTTTTGACAGGATGACACAACAAGCATATTGACTTTGAAGAAGTCGTATTTTGTTAGCCAGAAAACACTATTAAGGGTCATGACAAAGAAATAGTATAGATTTGCAGTTATACTACTAGACAAAGTTATTTTGGACACTGAGTTCACAAAGAAGACACAGCGTACACAGAGGATTATTTTGTTGATTTTCAAACCTTTGTGACCTCTGTGCATCCTCCGTGCACTCTGTGGCCTAAAAATGTCCAGTATTATAATTTGCATTTATAAATTACCTTTCCAATATGAAATTACTATTCCATTTTTCTATCCTGTTTATCGTAATCCTTTTCTACCCATCCTGTACTGCCCATACCGACGTCAAACTCAAAAAGGGTATGGTCATCAGACAATCAATAACTATTAAAAAAGACACCTTCTTTTTGTCCGGTGCCGATACCAGTTCGATGCCTGTAATCACCATCGAAGGCGATGACATCGTAGTAGATTTTAATGGAGCAGTATTGATTGGTTCGCAAGACTATGACCAGCCGCATACTTTTACCGGCTTAGGGATTGAGATTAAAAGCGGAAAAAACATCACGATAAAAAATGTAGTCGTCAGAGGGTATAAGGTAGGGCTGATAGCGACAGGAATTGATAGCCTGGAGATTTTGGATTCGGATTTTAGTTATAATTACCGGCAGCTACTGAAAAGTACCCGGGAAAAGGAAGACCTTTCTGACTGGATGAGCTACCACCATAATGATAAGGAAGAATGGCTTAGATACGGGATGGCAGTTTATCTAAGACAGTGTGATCATGCACTGGTTCGGAATGTAAAAGTAACCGGCGGACAGAATGGCTTGATGATGACAGGCTGTAATCATGGTTTGTTTTATAATAACTATTTTTCTTTTAATTCCGGGATAGGACTGGGGATGTATCGTTCCTCTTTTAACAAAGTGATGCATAATAACCTGGATTGGAACATCAGGGGTTTTAGTTTTGGTCAGTATAACCGGGGACAAGATTCTGCAGGGATTCTGATGTACGAGCAGTGTAATGAAAATATTATCGCCTATAATTCTGCGACACACTCCGGAGATGGATTTTTTCTTTGGGCCGGTCAAAGTACGATGGACTCCGGCAAAGGAGGCTGTAATAATAATGTGGTTTATGAAAACGATTTTTCTTACGCTTCCAATAATGGAATCGAAGTAACTTTTAGTGGAGGCAATAATTTTTACAATAATAAACTCCAGGAATGCGATTATGGCATTTGGGGAGGCTATAGCTACGAGATGGAAATCATGGGTAATGATTTTGAAAATAATAATTACAGCATTGCTATCGAGCATGGCAATAATACTAAGATCAGTCATAACCTTTTTACTAAAAATAAGAAAGGAATCAAGCTTTTTGAAAGAGATCAGAAACCTGCATCCTGGTACTTCGCAAACAACCGAAATGTTGCAAGCAGGGAATACCAAATTACTAATAATGTTTTTAGTGATATGGACGAATTTTTTCAGATAGAAAATACAGAAGCGGTTACCATCAGCAATAATGTTTTTTACAAGGCTAATATTCCTATCGATTACTATTCCTCATTGCCAACCAAACTTGAAAATGGGAATACCACCTTTTTAAAAGAAGAGGTACTCCAGGGCCGACAATACATGATCATGAGCAACTAT
>JBLHJZ010000357.1:0-5621 GCA_047619515.1 Saprospiraceae bacterium
AATCGCAATCGCAAGAATGGCTTCAACTCTTTGAATTACAGGCTAGTGATCGTTTCATATGTGATTGGGCTACGCCCGTGTGATCGACCTACGGTCTTGAGGGATCGCTTCGGAGCGATTCCACAAGACCGTAAGTCGATCACTACATCACATGCGAAGCGATCACCTTTTATAGGTTGAGCTTTTCTTGCCATTGCCATGATAACTACCCCTAAAAAAACAAGACTGCTATGTTTAACAACACAGCAGGTCTTAAAAATTGCTATAGTCCAAACATCAGCCTAAAGTCCCCACCTGATTGATATCCGCATTTTGTCAGGTTTTTAATGCTTGTGCGTCAAAATGATAGAGCATATTTTCTATCATCACCAGACCTTGTTCATTTAACACAGGAGCATAAGCGGGGTTGAAAATATCCAATTTATATAAGCCGGTAACCTCGTCGTTTACGATGAGCCCGGATTGCATTTTTTGGGAGTATAGATCAGAATTCAATTTGCCTGCTTACTCAAATTCGGCGAGCATAATGTCATTAAAAATAGTTTGCATGGAGTTGAATCCAAGTGTCTCTTCCCATTGAAGACGATCCGGTGGTGTCATTCTGTTGATCGCTAGTAAGGAAGATTGAAAATCATCAAGGGTAGCAAACGGGAAGATTCGATTTTGGACAGTTACGTCGCTTGAAAGAGCAGAAATTTTTCATAATTTTATTACTTTTAAATGTCATTGCCTACTCTTTTTGATGGACTTTTCGGCAAATGCCCGGATTTGTGTGTACCATAATTCAGATTTGGGTAAATCAAGAGTAACAGTGGCCGCTGTTGCTCTTGTTTTTTTTATAAAAGAATAAATCTTAATTATTCCTTTTTGTTTCCTCAAATATATTATCAAAATGTTATGTCAGTCAATAAAAATAAGCTGAATGGGGTATTCTGTTGCTTTAACAAGTGTTTTTTATAATCTTAGCTTTTAAAAAATATATTCATGTTTGCTCTTTCTACAACTATCAAAACGACTTCTTGTCCAACTCCCGTCATTTTATTGATATTGACTAGGAGAAATCTTCGAGAATTGATTATCTTCATGCATCCATAAAAGCTAGAATAAATTTTTTATTTATCCGAAATCATTAATCTATGAAGGACTTTACTTGTTTTTTAGTGCTCTTTTTTTCTCTTTGCTTTATTCACCTTTCCGCTCAAAATGAAGGGGATAATATGACTGAATTATTCCATGTTGATTCAGGCACTGTCAATTATAATGACTGTTGGGGTTATGTGGATCCGGACGACGGGAGAGAGTATGCAATAGTTGGTACCCGGACTCATATTTACTTTTATGATATCACGGATCCGATAAACACAGTTGCTCTAGATACTTTTTTTAGTGGCAGTGTACCCGGGCTTACGATGGCTGCCACTACCTGGCGGGATTTCAAGACTTTTGGTGACAAAGCATATGCTGCGGCAGGTTCAGGAACGGAAGGTCTCCTTGTTTTCGACTTAAGCGATTTACCTAATTCAGTGATTTTTGAAGAACAAACTACCTCGTTTTTCAACTACTCTCATAGTATTTTTATAGATACCCTAAATGGTTTTTTATACACTGCCGGAGCAAATGTCCAGTCTAGTGGCACCCGAATCCTTGACTTGAATACTGACCCGATTACCATTGAGGGAAATGCAAATCTTACTGGTGGTTATATCCATGATATCCATGTAAGAAATGATACGGCTTATTGCTTTTCAGGTAATGACGGTATGTACGTATATGACTTTTCATTGGACAAGAATAGTCCCACTTATCTTGGAAGTTTGGATGGGTACGTAGGTGAAGGATATAACCATAGTGGCTGGCTTACTGACTCAGGTGATCATATTGTGTTTTGTGATGAAACGACCGGGACGAAAGTTAAAGTTTGTGATGTTACGGATTTTAATAATATGGCTATTACGGATCAGTTTAACGCCAGTTTACCTGTTTCGAGCACTCTTGCTCACAATCCTTTTATAAAAGGTGATTATGCCTATGTTTCTTATTATGATGATGGGGTGTATGTATATGATATTTCAGATCCGAATGATGTAACTACTTTTGCTTATTATGATACCAATCCGGGAAATGGTGGTGGTGGCTGTTGGGGGGTATACCCTTATTTTCCATCAGGGAGCATTATTGCCACAGATATGAGTTTTGGCTTTTATGTGATGGAACTTGGGAGTCCTCCTCTTCCTGTTGAACTATCTAAGTTTGATGTCCTACCCGAAGATAAAAAAGTAAGATTGGAATGGACAACTGCATCGGAAGAGAATAGTGCCTATTTCGAAATCGAAAGAAGCACAGATGGGACAGATTTTGAAACCATCGGCAAAGTGGATGCACTTGGACGCAGTTTCGAAAAGGCAGAATATGCCAGTTATGATGAAGCACCTTTCAAAGGAGATAATTATTATCGTTTAAAACAAGTAGACCTGGATGGGAAGTTTGAGTATTCTGAGATCGTCAATGTTTATTTCAGTACATCCGTGGTGGAAATATATCCGACTTTTATAAGTGGAGAACAAATCTTAAAAGTCTTGTTTACAGAATCTGCTGATGACTTGCAATTTAATTTGTATAATATCCAGGGGCAGTTGTTACAATCTTATTTGTTGTCCGGTACTGAGGGCGAAGAGGTGCAGGTGCCCCTTGCGGATTTACAAAATGGAACTTATGTTGTCCATGCTTTTGATGATACGCAGCAAGTGACCAGGAGAGTCGTTGTAGCGAAGTGATGACTCTAGCTTGACGATTAAACCTAGTAGGTTTTCGAAACCTACTAGGTTTATTTTACAACTCAAACCGGATAACCTGATCACTCTGGAACAGCTTAACTGAAACCATCTCCTCCTTTTTTACCTCCCGTGGATTAGGGAAACAGAATAAGGCCTGCCCCCAATGCTCCAGTTTACCATCTACCTCGGAAGAAACCATAATTTCTTCATCTAAAAATAAATCGAACCAAAAGACCATGGCTTGAACTGTTCCACTTTCGGTAATTGTAATATTTAATGGAATTTGCCGGGGCTGATCATCAGGATAAGCAGGAGGTAAATTATAAAAGTCTATATCCAATAAGGGTATAATAGGGGAGAGGACTTTGTGTTTTTCTGCTTTCAGGTTTATTTTCAGATACTCTTCCGGGATACGGAATTGTTCAAAAAAGGATAAGTCAAAACCCGAAATCTTCCGTATGGGAGCCACAATACTCCGGGAGGGTATTTCTATTAATTGGCCATAGAGCTGCACTTTTGCAGGAATGAGTTTAACATCCGGCCTGGCCAGGTTTTGCACCGCATGGCGGATAGAGGGCAGGGCTGCTTCTCCTAAGGCGCCAACATCCAGGATTTCGGAAATAATAATATCCACTTTTTCGGGTACTTCTTCTCCTATTTTTAATTTCGTAGATTTTGTTGAAAAAATATCAATCACCTGTTCAAAACCATTGGCCTTGGTAATTGCTTTCGCCGTTTCGGCCAGTCTTTCATGCATTTCACAAGCCACTACTTTCCTGGCTCCTGCTCGTGCTGCCATCATTGCCAATAAGCCGGAGCCGGTTCCAATATCGAGCACCAGGCTGTCAGGCTTTATTATTTTTTCAATAGCTTTTTGATAGGCATCATTACGTTGTGAATCTGCCAGCATTTCAAAATGCCAATAGGGAATTTTTACCGCTAAGATTCGACTGAGATTTTGTAATGCCCCTTTGTCTTCCGGGCTGATAGCCAAAGCTTGTCTATAATACTTTTCCGCATCATCCACCCGGCCCAGTGTCTTGCTTACATTGCCCAATAAAATATTGGTATTCAGATCATTGGGATTCAATGAAAATGCTTTTTCTAGGGACTCTTCTCCTGCTGCCTCATTTCCGATATCTAAATAGAATTTGCCTAAAAGAGCATGGGGTAAAAAATGATCAGGATGTAAAACAGTAGCCTGAAGATAACTTGCCTGTGCTTTTTCAACCAAGCCAATGTCTGCGAGTAAATTTCCAAGCGTAGCCAAGGTATGCAGGTCATCAGGTACGACCGCTAATGCTTGTTCATAAGTCTGTATGGCTTCCGTATGTTTTTGCAAATAAGCGTAGATAGCTCCTAAGGTATGATAGGCCTGAAGAAAAGACGGATTAATTTTGATCACCTGATGGAGTGCAGTTATCGCTTGCGGATATTGCTGAGCTTGTATCAGTGTATTTGCTATATTATATTGAATATCGGCTCTTTCCGGCGCCTGGCTTGCTGCATTTACCATCAGCTGATAACTTTCATCCATCCGTCCCAGACTTTGGTAAGCAATACCTAAATTGAGCTGCGCATCAACATTCTGAGGATTAATGCCTATCGCTTTTTCCAGAATTTCAGCACCTTCATTTATTTTGCCTCCTGCCAATAAAACACCACCTAAGGTTGCCATGATACCGTCCTGGTCGGGTAAGTGCTCGAGTATTTCCCGCAAAAGATTTTCTGCGATAGTAGTCTGGCCTGACTGGTGAGCTTGCATGGCTTGTTGGAATACTAGCTCAGGGTTGAATTCTGGGTTGTTCATTTAGAAGTTTAAGGTTTAAAACAGAAATATAGCAGATTTCATTTACCCGCACAAATTTTAGCTGTTTAGAACCTGTTTAAAATTTATCCTTCATGCTGCAAAATCACATTAAATGAACCTGATTTCGCGTTTTTCTCTTTCTATCCGTACGGATGCAAAGAGAAAAACGCTTCTTCAGAACCATTTACTGTGCTTTTTCGCTTATAAAAACAAAATTTAAACATGCTCTAAAACTTCAAGAATAATTTCACTAATAAGTTCCGGTTGTTTGTACACCATAATATGACTGCCATGTTTTATAATCCGATCAGGTTTTTTAATCCTTTTTATCGGAAAACTTTTATCAGCATCTCCATGGATTTGAAATACTTTTGTAGACTCAGGAATAGTAGGTGTCTGCCAGTCAGATAATTGCCTCAATGCCCATTGTAAATATTCATTAGACTGTTTGGCTACCATATCTTTGAATAAATTTTGCTCCTCTCTGGTCACAAAATCATGTTGCTTTCCCCATAGTGGAAGTGTTTTGATCACCCATTCTTTTGTAAAAAATCGATCCAGATTAAAAAAGGCTACCATTTTGAAAAGCAAAGGAATTTCTTCCCTCGAACGGATACTCGAAACCAGGATAATTTTGTCAATTCGCTTTATCCTCGAAATCTCCTGGCTGATCATTCCGCCCAGTGAATGTCCGATGAGCACGACCTTTCCACTACTATCATCTATTTTTTTGGAGAACCTTTCCGTATAGCGCTTAAAACTTTCTCGCGGTATTGGTTCAGTCCAGTCGATAGCAGTCGTGTTGAAATGACGCAGATTTAGATGCTCAAATATTCGATGATCATATCCAAGTCCGGGTATGCAATATATTTTCATAAAACAAATCCATTTCAGAAAGGGTGTATTTCATTTGAGTGCGTGACATATTTGCGGCTTTTAGCTTTTAGCCGTTGGCTTCCCTTTATCGCGTTCTAAAACGCGCATGAGGGAAGCCAACTACTAATTTTAAAACAATATAATCAACTGGGCAAATAATC
>JBLHJZ010000358.1:0-5596 GCA_047619515.1 Saprospiraceae bacterium
AAATTGATGGAAACTAGGGTATAGGCTTCCATGGTTTTCATCATATCCGCTTTGGCTTTACTGGTTGCAATTTTTGTAATACCCATCCAGTGACCTCCCGGCGTAATCTTCTTGGTCGCATACATTACATGGCCGGTATGGTGAGACACATAAGGGTTACAATCCCAAAACTGTGCAATAGCCAATTCCTCTTCGTTTGCATTTTTCACTACATTATACACCTCCATCGTCTCTTTGTAAAACTGGCTGTTTTTATCTGTACTAAATTTTGTAGGCGGTGGTGGTGCAAACTGCGCGGCAGAATCAATCACCATTGTTCGGATTTCTTTCCAGTGCGGTTCGATACCGTCCATATAATCAGGGGGAGTAGGTTTCCACTTGTCAGCATCCCGGGGGATGGTATATTTTGGAAAAGTCCGCGTTTGGCTATATTTATCGTTTTTAGACCAGTCCATTATATGGTCACTCACCGCATCGCCAAAAGCAATAGAATTATCGTACACCTCTTTGGACATCCCGAGGTCTTTAAACTCCTGGTATATCTTTGCCTCGAATTCTTCAATTTTTTCTTCTGAAAAAATTAAAACTTTTCCTATTCTCAAAAAAGCATGAGTGCTTGCCAATGGATAACAATATTCTTTGCCTTCCTCTGGTTGTGGCACCCCTTTCAATTCATGTAATTGTCCTTCCAGACTTTTATACCCTGGGTATGCATGCGTCAGGCACTCGTATGCTGCGATACTCGGGTAAGCATAAATACGACTGGCTACCGGAGGAGAAAAGATATCATGGACAATAACATCCGTCAATTGCTTCACCGAACGATGAATAAACGCAGGATTTTTAGCTTCTTCCTGAAAATTCGGATTCACTTTGGCTTTAAAACTTGGATCTGCTGGTTCTCCTGGTTTACAGCTCAGGACAAATAACAGGAGACCGCTTAGGATCAATACTGCTGAAATTCGATTGATATTCATATTATTCGATTTTTATTAAGGGATAGGGTACTAATAAGTGTCCGATTTAAGCGAAGTTATTAATAACCTGTCCCTACACCCTTTTTACTTGTTTATTTTCGATGCAAATTTAAGAAAACTATGGGATAAAAGGGGATGGAGGTTCGGTATTCGGCGATCGGCTTTCGGTATTCGGTATTCGGCGCCGAAAACCCAACACCGAAAACCGCCTGATTTCAATCCTCCGGGAACTAAACGAACCCTTCATGCTTTATATATCAAAGTAATTAACACTCCCTACAATGCAAGAAAGACTAACCATCTTTGGTCGCGAGATCATTGACGAGCAATCTATTAATCAAATTAAAAACTGCTATTCTGAAAACGATTATGCGGTTTTGACTGCTGATGCCCATTATGGCTATGGTCACCCGATTGGAGGGGCAGTCGCTTATAAAGACAATATTTCTTTATCAGGGGTTGGTTTTGATATTGGCTGTGGAAATAAAGCCGTGAGAACAGGCGTGCTTGCCATAGATGTCGATATTGCAAAATTGATGGATGAGATTGTACGTAGCATTGGTTTTGGAATTGGTCGGCCGAATCCAACGCCGATCGACTCGCCGGTTTTCGACGCTATCAACAAACTTGATCTGAATATTCCAGCCAGCCAGAAAAAAGCCTTGATGGCTAAAGCCAAAGCCCAATTGGGAACAGTCGGAAGCGGTAATCACTTTGTAGATATTTTTGAAGATGCGGAAGGATATCTTTGGATCGGGGTACACTTCGGTTCTCGTGGATTTGGACATACGCTTACTACCGGGTTTATTGCAATTGCCAAAGGTAAGTCCTTCGGTGACCGGGTTTCTGAAGGGGGAATGGATAGCCCGCCGATCTTGTTTGATGCGGCATCAGAGACCGGGATGGATTATATTGAAGCGATGAATGTGGCCGGAGAGTATGCATATGCGGGTAGAGATTATGTAGTTGATAAAGTAATGGATATTTTGCAAACCAAAGCGAATTACGCCGTTCATAACCATCATAATTTTGCCTGGAAAGAAAATCATTTTGGCGATGATTACTGGGTGGTCAGAAAAGGCTGTACGCCTGCTTTCCCCGGACAGCAAGGATTTGTCGGTGCGAATATGTTTGATAATTCTGTCATCGTGGAAGGCGTGGATACGGAGCTTTCCAAAAAAGCATTATACTCTACGGTGCATGGAGCAGGCCGGGTGATGTCTCGCCGAAAGGCAAAAGGTAAAGTAAAATGGACGAAAGATGCAAAAGGTAAGCGATATCAAAAGATTATCACTCCAGGATTGGTCAGTTTTAACAAAACACAATTTAAAGCTAAAAAACTAGGCATCGAATTACGGGGGGCAGGCGCAGATGAAAGTCCTCAATGTTATAAACAACTCGATGAGGTGTTATACCATATGGGCGATACGATCAAGGTGCTTTTTACTTTGAAACCTATCGGTGTAGCGATGGCGGGGGAGGAAGTTTTTGATCCGTATAAAGATTGAAATCCGTATCTTTACCTGATATTATACTTTGTAAAAAAAGTACGAACATAAATTATGGAATGGTTCTTAACCTTTAACCCCTGATCATGATTCCAACACCAGGATTTTCGGGCAATCGCATTAAACTAACTCCTTCCGGATATCTCAAAGCCGGTTTGGCTGCCTTACTTATTATCTCAGCCATTATACTTTATGTTACCCAATTCGATCACTTTGGAAAAATGTTGAACACAAAGTATTTTCTGATCCTCTCGGTTGTTTTAGGAATATTCACAGGTACACTGATTGGCAGGCGTTATGCCGCTACAGAAAAAGAAGCTTATGAGCAGATGAGGATTTACGTGATTTGTATTATGATGAGTGTAGTCTTTATGCCGCTGCTCGTCGGGCTAGCCAATCGTTTCCTGGACTTTCGGGCTCCTCAAACCAAAGCAGTACAACTCCTTGACTTTCAAGCCAGAGTCGATCAGCCCTTTGGTCATCTAAAAGGAGAGAAGGTGGAGGTAACACAATATAATACTGTCATTCTTTTGGATGAAAAGATTATTAAATTTTCTTCAAAAACCAGCCCTTTTTCAAAAGACAATCTCGGTGAAATTATCGAAATTCCGGTACGCCAGGGATTGCTTGGGATTCGGTATTTGGATTTTTAGCTAGCGCAATTTTTATTTAATGATAATACAAAAAAACCATTCCCTCCAACCTTTCAACACCTTCGGGCTCGACGCCAAAGCAAAGCTATTTGCCAAAGTAAGCACTACCGAAGCCTTATCTTCTTTTTTAAAAACCAACAAATCCCCTCTTTTTATCCTCGGAGGAGGCAGCAATATTTTATTGAGCAAAGATATCAATGCACTGGTTTTAAAAAACGAAATCAAAGGTATTGAGATGATTAGGGACTATAAAAATTGCGCCCATGTGGCTGTTGGCGGAGGAGAGAACTGGCATCGGTTTGTATTATGGGCGATCAGTAAAAAACTCGGCGGTATTGAAAACCTTTCGCTGATCCCCGGTACCGTAGGGGCTGCCCCCATTCAGAATATCGGAGCATACGGCGTAGAATTAAAAGATGTTTTTGTAAAACTGGAAGCGATCCATTTAGCCACCGGAAAGAAAGAAACTTTCTATAAAAAAGACTGCCATTTCGGTTATCGGGATAGTATTTTTAAAAGGAGTCTAAAAGGAAAAGTGTTTATTTCAAAAGTAGTATTCCGCTTATCTAAAACTCCAAAAACCAATACTTCCTATGGGGATATCCAGGCGGTTTTAAAAGAAAGAAATATAACCCTCCCTTCCATAAAACACATCAGCGACGCCGTCATCCAAATCCGCTCTTCCAAATTACCTGATCCTGCTGTCCTCGGCAATGCAGGTAGCTTTTTTAAGAATCCCGAAATATCTGCCCACATTTTTAAAAATTTACAACTTCATTTCCCTAAAATCGTCTACTATAATCTACCGGATGGCAAGGTGAAAATTCCGGCTGGCTGGCTTATCGAACATTGCGGATGGAAAGGTAAAAAGATAGGTAATACAGGGAGTCACGCCCAACAAGCACTGGTCATTGTCAATTATGGTGGTGCTACTGGCGAAGAGATCAAGGCGCATGCAGAACGAGTGATTGCTTCGGTGAAGGATACTTTTGGGATAAAACTGAAGGCGGAGGTGAATATTGTCTAGAGATAGTTCTCCCGTTGGTCGAAAGTGATAGTTCCTCCTTCGTCGGAAAGTGATAGTCCTGCTGCGCAGGAAGAGATAGTTCTGCTGCGCAGAAAGTGATAGATGCCTTCGGCATAGTTAGTCCTTGCTTTTGATAATCAGGAAAAGAAATAATTAGTTCTTCGCACTGCCAAACAGAAGCGGCACTTTACGCCATCGGCGTAACTATCACTCGCCGTAGGCGCTATCTCTTTCTGACAAAGTCAGAACTATCACTTTCGACCAACGGGAGAACTATCTCTAAAAAAATCAATCCTGATTTTTTCCATCCTTTTTATCATAGCGCTTAATCTTCGCTCGATTTTTCAAAGGTATATACCGATAGGGGCTTTCTTTAACGTCAAGGAGCAATTTTTCCAGCTCTTCGCTTGCTTTGGCTAGTTTATCATAAAGACCATCATCGGTGAAGAGTTTCCCAACGGTGCCTTCGCCGGCTTTGACGCCATTCAGTAGGGCAGTAACCTCCGCGAGTGCCTTATCCGCATTCTCTAAAGTCCCTTTGAGTTTTGTAATCGCCTGGTTGGCATTTTCAGAAGTAGCATCTATGGTTTTCTTTAGATCGATTTCTCTAAGCTGAGCAGTCAATGCAACGGTATTATTTAGAATAGAATCCACCGAAGCCATATTATTACTAAGGTTGGAGGTCAGTGCTTCTACGTTTTCTATAGATTTTTCAATATTTCCGCTGGATCTGGATAATATTGCATCAATCCGGGCAGTAGTAGCATTCAGGCTGGACAATGTCGCTGCAAAGTCCTGGTAGCTTTTACCAATACCTACCGCATTAGGATCCACCAGCCTTTGGTTCAGCGTATCATATACCGCTCCGACCGTCGCGGCCAATTGATTGAGATACCGATCCAGTTCCTCCTGAGGAATCATAGATTGTAAGATTCCCTTCGTATCGCCTTTCAGGTAGTCTCCACTCTTGGCGCAGTCTTCCCCCGAACAAGGTTTTTTGAAACTCAGGTTAATCCCTTTTCCTCCGGTAATATCAGTGCTGATCAATTGGGCTACTGTTGTCTTAGGTATCTTTACACCACGCTCAATATCAAGCACAGTGACGATGGTTTGCATGTCTTCCTCCTTGAGGTACATATCTGTAATCACACCAACTCGAAAGCCGTTTATCAGTACTGGTGAAGAGACAGAAAGCATATCAGCCTGTGCATACTCTACATATAATATATTAGAAGAAGTCAGTAGATTTTGGCCTTTGAGAAATTTATATCCCCATATCAAAATAGCAATAGACACAATAGCCAGAATCCCAACTTTAGTTTCGTTAGACATAAAACGCGTTTTTAGTTACACAAAAGGGTGCCCCTTGGTAATAATGCGCAAAGATAGAAAAAATAGGTATTCCGGGGTAAACATCGGACGATCTTATAT
>JBLHJZ010000359.1:0-5588 GCA_047619515.1 Saprospiraceae bacterium
CGGTTCAGGAACGCTTGTATATGCGACGTAGTAGTGTTATATATTTGATCGTCATATACCAATCTTATGTGCTGATTTTCTATATACCGATGTGCAACTTAATTTTCCATTTACAAGTGTATCTATGATAATTTTCTCTGAATTATCATTTCTAGTTTCAAATTCTACAATATTATTCTGAAAATCGTCTGTATGGTTTAATTGAATAGACAGATTTTCTTCATCTATATGAAATTTGAAGTTTATTGGGCCTTGTGAATTGTTCTTTATTCTTAAATCCTTATATCCATAAACTATCGTAGCATCCGAACCTAATGGGGTAAATCTAGATTGTTCATCATATATGTCCATTGAATGGTTATGTCTCTCAATTATTTCTAAATTACCAATAAGACTGATATAGTAGATTAAACCAGATAGCTGACATATGCCGCCGCCGATTACTTCTTCGATATTACTACCACTTATTGAACGACTAGGAATATAACCTTTAGCTGTAGAAGCCTTACCAATGGTGCGACAAAAGGAGAAAATTTCATTTGGCATCACATGAATTGATTCTATATATTGTATTGCATTCTTAATGTTGTGCACTTTAGGGGGATGTGGCTTGAGTTTTTGAGAGATTGTAATTTTCTTATTATACGAAATGTTTGACTCCTTTCTTCTTGCAAAATGAAACCAATGACCACTAAAAATATCTTTAGTCGTCTTTAACGCCACGCGTATTGAAAGTCTTATGCTTTTAGGTATAAAAGCTTTTAACATTACTTCTTATTTGAGAACGTGTCAATTTTTATATATCTGGATGTTATTGCTTCATCCTTCCATAATATATTCGTTAAGGATTTCTTCTAGGTTAGGTTTTGGAACAAGCCCTTGAAAACGCTCTACTATTTCTCCTTTATAAACAAACATAATTGTAGGAATTGATTTTATTTTAAATTGTTGACTGAGTAATGGATTAATTTCGGTATTAATTTTTGCAACTAATGCTCTACCTTCATATTCTTCGGCTAATTCATCTATTATTGGTCCTAAAACTTTACATGGTCCACACCAATCTGCATAGAAGTCTAATAACACTGGGATTTCGGATTGTGCTACTAATTCATTGAAGTTCTTGTCTGTTACTTGTGCTGTCTGAAATTTAGGTTTTTTTCTCCAAAACATATTCTAGGTTTTTATTTACCTAATCTAGGTAAATTTTTGATTGAATGATATCTCAAGGCTATTATTTTATCAGGATCTGTAACATCAGTTCTGCCTATAAGAGCATATTGGGGATTTGCTTTGATATAAAAAAGCCTAAAGTCAGGTTTTATGTACCGACTTTAGGCCTTATAATAGACAAATATTTGACCACTATTTGGAAGTGTTGGCAATGGCTATTTGTGAATTGACTCGTACAAAAAGTCTATCATCAGGATTGATTCGCTTAGATAAAAATAACATGGGTTCCTTCGCCTTCTGCCCTGGCATAAAAATCACCAACGGTCAATACGCCGTCAAGATCATCGACCAGTTTTTCTTCTGTGATGTCGAACATATCCATGGCCAATTTACAGGCCCAAAGTTTCGTTCCGGAGGCCGTTAGTATTTCCAGGAATTCATCCACCGGAGGAATATCCAGTTTTTCCATTTTGGATTTCATCATCTTGGTAGCGACAGCTTCCATACCCGGTAAGCCACCTACCATGGTAGGCATGTGCATAGCGGGATTACCTACTGTAGAAATATGCAAGCTATTCAACCTTTCTTTTTGGATTGCCTCCAGTCCGAAGAAAGTAAAGAATATTTCCGATTCAATGCCTTCCATTCTTGCGCCATTGGCAAGGATAAAACAAGCGTACACATTATCTAAAGTAGCTTTAGATAAGATGAGCATCATTTTTCTAACTTTATTTGATTTTTCCATTTTTTAGTTTTTTTTAATTTAAATACAGAGTAATCTAAGTTTGTTGATATTTGTCCTACCAGTACTAATGAACCACAGCAGAAATCTTGAGAACAGATAATGCTTATAGTGAGCCTGGCAGGACGAATTGTCATTAAATACAACTGACCGGTTTAGGAATCCCAGCAATTCTACTTGCCTTTTTTAGTGGCCCTCCCGGAAATAATGCATAAAATTCTTTAATACTCACGACGCCACTTTTACCGACTTTTCGGATCGTCAATGGAATTTCCTGTCGGCATTGATCCTGGAGATATTCAATCACCTGCCAATGGTTGTCTGTCATTTGGATACCTTCTTCCGTGGCGATTTCGTTTCCGACCTCCCGCGTCCATTGATCCAAGTCAGTTAAGTAACCCTCATTACTACAATAAATACAAGCTCCTGCATATGTTTTTTCTGTCATTTTAATACTATTTATGTTTTAAAAATAAGTTTGTTTGGTATTCGGTTTTCGTCACTAGCTCGAAACTGTTTTTTCCACCTCTTCCTCAAAGTTTTTTCCTGATTCACTCATCGCAGCGGAAACAAAAGGTATATGCTTTCCTTTGATCAGCATGTTCCAATAAATCCAACGGAAGGCCAGTTTACCCATATGGTTCATATGTGTTTCCTTCAACAAGCTCAGCGGCCCTATCCCCGGTAAGGGGAAGGAACCGGTCACCGGCTCATGGGTATAATTAAAATCAATCAATAACGCTTTGCCGTGACCTGTTTCTATAAAACAGTTGGCGTGACCATCAAAGGAAGCTTTGAGTTCTTTTCCTTCAACAAAGCGGAGGATATTTTCTGTCAGAATTTCAGCTTCGAAGTGTGCTACGGATCCCGCTTTAGAAGCCGGAATATTGGATGCATCACCGATCACAAAAATATTATCACTGACCTTGGATTGCAACGTAGCTTTATCCGTAGGTACAAAATTCAAATCGTCCCCTATTCCGGAGCGTTCAATCATTGCATCGCCCATATTTGTCGGAACGGTCACCAATAAATCATATTCAACTTCTTGTCCTCCATAGTCAATAATTTTTTTGTTTTCGGCATCTACTTTTTCAATATTAAAATTGGATACAATGTTGATATTTTTTTCTTCCAACAGGTAAGCCAATTCCTTCGATGCTTTCGGCTTGGTAAAAGCACCGTCCATCGGCGTCACATAGGTGATCTCAACCTGGTCTCTCCTTTTCTTATTGATAAAAAAGGAATCTGCCAGAAATGCAAATTCGAGCGGTGCGACCGGACATTTGATCGGCATTTCACAAATATGGACGACTAGTTTTCCACCTTCCCAGTTTCGCAGTTTGTCACGCAAATTTTTAGCTCCTTCAAAGGTGTAAAAATCAAAAACATCTTTGTGCCAATGTTCGCCGAGCATACCCTCCACTTCCTGCGGAGCAATGTCAGTGCCGGTAGCAACAATTAAGATATCATAAGGAAGTACCTTTCCGTTCTGTAGGAGAACCTGATTTTCGTCTTTTTCAATCCGGTCAATTTTCTCCCGAATCAGGTTTACTCTTTTCGGGATAAATTTGTCGATGGATTTTTTGACCTGTTTCGGTTTATAAATATCAAAGGGAAGGAACAGGAATCCCGGTTGGTAATAATGGGTTTCCTCTTTATCCACAATGCTAATATTCCACTCGGCTATCGGGAGTTTTTTGCTGAGATGATTTGCCATCATCGTCCCTGCTGTTCCGGCACCTAGTATGATAAGATTTTTCATTTATTATGCTTTTATTAATTATTAATTATTACAGGTACAAAAGTATTTGAATCTCTAAGATTGACAGCTGATTAATGTCAATATGTGGGGTGACTTTTATTACCTTGAATCCATGAAAAGTCGGTGATAAGTACATTTTTTTAGATTTTAGTTTTATATATATTCTGAAAATAAAGTTAGCTGCTCATACAGGAAGAGTCTGTGACTTTGATCACAAAACACCTAAATAACAGCAATAAAAAAATCTTACAATTTATGATATTTTGATTCCGTCAAAGGAATCGAGATATGGATCAGTTACCGTTTCTTCAGGCGACCAATAAAAGGTTGAAAGTGAAAGGCAAAATTTTGAGAACTCCGCGAGTCAGGAAGTGAAGGGCTAGCGTTCTTAAAGTCTCTCGGTTTTAAGAACGCTACCCTCTACCATCCCACGGAGTTCTCAAAACACTCAAGATGTGAACGCGTTGAGGACAAGTTACAAACTTGTCTTATTGCTTACTCCCAAGTTACCCCTTCGCATACTCAGGGTAAGCTTGAAAGAGTCAGGGTAAATTTGAAAGCGTATGATATTTATTGCCTCACAAACTTTAGTCCCAGTGAAAGGTTGACAGCCTGGAAAGAAGTATTCCGGTCATAGATGTGGAATTTTAAATCAACATTTTTCAAGCCCCATTTTTGGATATGGATATTTGTAAAAATATCAGTGTAGCTGATGCCAAAACCGTATTGATTGGCCTTGAATCCCGAAAGATCATAATCCGAGGTATAGAATTCACTGGTAGATAAATGCTGGTCGGATGGCGCAAAGTGATCCGAAGCAGTTTGATCATAATAACGATAGGAAGGATACACCGTAAATTTATCGGTGATTTTTATCGGAACTTCAATACTTGCGGTATGTGATTGAATACCCCAATTATCGGTGTAATATCGGTAGTAGGTTCTAACGACAAAGCGTTCATTGAGGTACCAGTGAAGACGTCCACCGATGGCTACTTTAAACCGGCTGTCCGGCATCCGTTCAATGTCATCTGCCAGTTGGAATTTTTCAATAAAAGAATCTGCTACATCGCTAAAATATACCCGTTGAAAGGGGGTAGACAGCAGGCCGCTTTGTTGCACCACATCCAGCGAAAGGGAACCTTGCAGGTTTTTAGAAAGAATCTGTGAAAAACCGAATCCCAGCGCATAAGAGTTTCTGCCGGCGCTACTTAATTCCGTAAAAGAAGGATTATACTGTGTGTTCCCGGTGATGGTATTATTTGAGAAGAAGTTGTCGTTTAATCCTCCTCCATCAGCAAATGGCCGAAGTTCAAAAGGATAGATAATTTTCCATTGATCAAGAAACACGTTGGCTTTGACACTGAATTCCGTGTTTTTTTCATTGAAAAGCCGGGTATAACTTCCGCCAAAACCGACGGAGTTATAATCATATTCGGTGGCATAAGACAGGTTGGCAGACCAGACATTATTTCGATCGTCAGAACTATGACTGTAGCTTCCGGTAACACCAATCCAGGTATCTTTGGAAGAGGCACCAGAAGAAGCCTGAAAAGGATCAGCATCGGATCTCCCTTCAAAGGGATCAACATTACTGGAAGAAGCTGATGAATAGGCGGAAATACCGGCATCCACTCTTAATACATCATCCGCATTGAGTGGAATTGCTACCACAATAGTGGGATGAAAATCAGTTAGTTCTTCCGTTCCAATACCGCCACTTACCGCCGCATTGTCGCCCTTCTGTGAATAATAATTAGCTAAGAATTCTACTTCCGGAGATTCCAGTACTCTCTTTTTGTATGCCACTACAGTGTCCCGACTTTCAGCTTGTGAAAATACAAATACTGGAAGGAGGAATATTAATATTGAAAAAATAATTCTGAACATACTTTGGATTGAAGATTT
>JBLHJZ010000360.1:0-5578 GCA_047619515.1 Saprospiraceae bacterium
TTTTATCAAACTTTCTCCGCTTATAACAACAAGGTTATTTTAAATACCATCAAAAAAATAATTCAGGATTATAAACTCAATAATTTCATATTTATAAATTGTTTTAATCCCTATTTTGCTGGAACGCTCCCAAAAGATTTTGGCCAGGTCGTCAATATATATCAAAATATCGACGACATGACCCAGGAACCTTATACCGCCAAACATGGCGCTAGATTAGAAAGAGAAGTCGCTACCAAGACGGATATCGTGACGGTTACTTCTACTAATCTTTGGGAATTAATGTCCCCTTATAATAAAGAGGTTCATATCGTTCATAATGCGGCTGATATTTCAAATTTTGAACGGGTTTTGAAGGAGAAATTTGACAAGCCGGAAGAGATTAAGCATATTGATGGTAAAATCATCGGTTTTGTGGGCAATTTAGATCATTGTCGTGTTGATTACCCATTGCTCCAAAAGATTGCAGAATATCATAGCGATAAAACGTTGCTCCTGGTGGGACCAATCAATAATACGGAATACCAGGAAATAGGCTTAGATCAATTACCCAATGTTATTTTTGCAGGGAGTAAAAACATTGCCGAATTACCGAGGTACCTCCAGCATATGGACTGTACACTTATCCCTTTCTTGTGCAACACCTTGACAAAGAGCATCTATCCGCTCAAAATCAATGAATACCTGGCAGCTGGAAAAGCCGTTATTTCTACCAGTTTTTCAAAAGACATTCGTGGTTTTGCTGATTACATCTATCTGGCTGATAATCACGACCAGTTTTTAAAACAAATAGACCAGGCGATAATAGAAAATGCTGCCGGAAGAATTCAATCCAGGAACGATCTGGCTCATACCAATACCTGGGAAGCAAGAGTAGAAGAGTTCTGGACAATTGTCGAAGATTATTTAATGAAAAAGAAAAGACCGCAAACCGCATAAAATACGTTAGTTCCTAATAAACAATAAGAACAAACTGGGGATCAAAAATTATGATAGCAAATATATATATATACTATTTGAATGTCAATTAGTTCAAAAATAAAAAATAACGAAAAGTTAAAATCGCTGGCTTTATATCTTTTAAGGCCAAAAAATCAACATCGCCCAAGATGGTGGGTGCGGTGGTTTTGGAATTCGTGGAAGCATAAACGTGGTAATGGCACTGTGGTCAGAAGAAGAACCCGAATTGATGTGATGCCTTTCAATGAATTTACAATAGGTAAGGATACACTGATTGAGGACTTTGCCACGGTCAATAATCAGGTGGGAGCAGTGGTGATTGGTGATCGGACATTGATTGGTATTTCATGTGTACTGATAGGCCCGGTGAAGATAGGAAATGATGTTTTATTGGCGCAACATGTAGTTATTTCGGGGCTAAATCATCAATTTAAAGATATTAAAATACCTATTAACCAGCAAAAGTGTACCACAGCCCCTATCATCATTGAAGATGAAGTCTGGATCGGAGCTAATGTGGTCATTACTGCGGGTACGACTATAGGAAAACATGCAGTGATAGCTGCGGGCAGTGTGGTCACCAAAAATGTTCCACCCTATACGGTAGTCGCGGGCAATCCTGCCAGGATTTTAAAGCAATATGATCCGGAATCTAAAGAATGGAAAACCCCAGAAAGCAATATAATTTTTCATCATGAAATTTAAAATAAATCAACGAGCGACTCCTAAACTGAGTAAAAAAGAACAGTTTATAGAATTTGCAGCAGTAGGTCTGGGAGTGCTTATACTTTTGGCTTCTGCTATTAAAGTGCTTTTTATTTGATATGGTAGCAAGAACAATCAATAAATTTAAAAGCGGAATAAATACACTGCTTTTTGTTGAAAAACTCAACAACCCTTTGGGTTATTTGCTTTTGATGTTACTCGCATTAGTAGTAGGCTTTGCTATTGCCATACTTAAATTAAAGTTGGGAATAGTACTATTGGCCGCTATTCTCGGCATTCCTATCCTGGGAGCTTGTTTTATCAATACTAGATTTGGTATCAATATGATACTAGCCATTTGTTTTTTTGTCCAATTTATCGGCAAATATACTGCTGCTCCAATCGGCACCTTATTGGATGCCCTGATTTTTTTGATGCTCTTTGGGATACTCGTCAATCAGGTCAAAAGTCGAGACTGGAGTTTTATGAAAAATCCGATAAGTGCGATCCTTCTCATTTGGATAGCTTATAATTTCATCCAAGTGATAAATCCTACTGCTGCTTCCAAAATTGCCTGGGTCTATACGGTAAGAAGTATGGCAGGACAAAGTCTGTTATTTTTTATTGGCTGTTATGCCTTTACTTCCTATAAATCAATCAAAACAACTATCAAAGTGATCATCGCCATGGTCACCATTTTAGCTTTATACGGTTTGAAACAAGAGTTTTTTGGCTTTAACAATACAGAAATGGCCTGGTTGACAGCTGATCCCGAAAGGTTTCAATTGATTTTCCAATGGAGCAGAATGAGGATATTCTCCTTACTTTCGGATCCGACTACCTTAGGTATAGTGATGGCTTATATGGCTTTGTTTTGTATAATCTTGATAACTGGGCCTTTTAAAAACTGGCAAAAGATAGCCTTGGGTATTGCGACAATTTGCATGCTGATGACTATGGCTTATGCCGGTTCAAGGACTCCGGTAGTGTTATTCCCTTTTGGTATTATCGTATTTATGATCCTTACTTTAAAAAAGGAATACCTTATCGGTGGGCTTTTCTTTTTCCTGGTTGGCGTTGCTTTCGTCATGAAAGGTTCTTCCAATGCTGTAATTTTTAGAATCCAATCCGCATTCAAACCCGGAGCTAGCAGCGATACAATGGATGTCAGGTTTAAAAACCAAAAACGTATTCAGCCATTTATTCATAGCCATCCATTTGGTGCAGGACTTGGCAGTACCGGACTTTGGGGGCGCCGTTTTACTCCGGATTCCTTTCTGGCGAAATTTGCCCATGATAGCGGATTTGTTCGGGTTGCGGTAGAATTAGGCTGGATCGGACTGATTATTTATATGGTCTTTCTATTTTTGGTGCTGAAGACATCAATCAAATACTACCTGAGAGTCAAAGATCCCGAGATAAAAGTAATCTACCTTGGTTTAACAATCGTTTTCTTTGTATTGACATTGGCCAGCTATCCACAAGAAGCGATTGTACAATTACCGACAAGTATTATATTTTCTACCATGCTGGCTATAATGGTACGGCTAAAAGAGCATGATGAATATTATCAGGAACACTACGAGCAGGAGTGAGAAGTGAGGACTGAGAAGTGAGGACGCAATTATTAGCCCTCACCTTTCACCCCTCACTCCTCACCCCTGTTACAGTTTCGGTATAGAAATTGGACAAAAACCAGTTCATGTATTATAAAAGATTAAACTACCTTACTTTGAAAAAGCTATCCCTTCTTTCCTTTTTTGTTTTGATTACGGTTGGCAGTTTTGCCCAGATGGCCGATTTTAATAAAATTGTGCCGGGTGAAGATACCCGTTTAAAAACCTTTGAGGATTATCTGGTTCAATTGGCCTGGATCAATGGCCCTCAAGGAAAAGCATATAATAGCAGGCAAAAGATTGCAGAATTAGAGGTGGATCTCAGCCAGCGGGAATGGATGGACAACGCCTCTCTCCAATGGAACATAAACGAGATTAGTCTGAGTAATATCATTTACCCTGAAAATGAATTATTTGTGGCGCTTCCGGTCTGGAATGTAACGGCTACTATTGAACTAGGCACCGTTTTTAATCGAAAAAAGAAAATAGATATTTCCAAACAAAAGCTCGAAATCACCAAGCAAAATATCGACCTCTTGAAAATGCAAGTCCGGGCAGTGGTCCTGGAGCGGTACTATAAATACCTGACTTCTTTGGAAATTTTGAAAGTGGCTACCGAAGCGGTACAGGATGCTACTGAGAACCATATCCTGCTAAAGGAATTATTTAAAGAGGACAAAGCTGATTTTGAAGAACTCAACAGAGCCTCTCTAGCTTTTACGAATGCCAAAAGGAGTAAATTGGAAGCAGAAATGGAAATCCAATTAAGCAAAATTGCTTTGGAAGAAGTGATTGGTGTCAAGTATGAGGAAGCGCAGAAATATGGAAGTATTTATAAAAAATGAAGCATGAAAGAATGCCCCATATTATTTTTCGGCAGCTAAAAGAAGGCTCAACACTTTAATAACCTTCTAATTATTGCAAAATCCGGGATAGCTCCTATTACTCAAGTACTCCGTCTAGTTTCAGCTTATCCAGGTAAAGTTCTGCGCCGTATTTATTCAAATGCTGGTAATCTCCAAAAGCTTTTACTTCCTGCACTGCGGTAGTATAATCATGTACTTTTAGCCCTGTTACAGATTCAATTGCTGATTTAAAAGAGACTATATTCGTAATCTTTTCAGCGAATGGTGGATAGTATGGATTCATGACCAAGTGTACTTCAGTGCCTTTATTTTGAGCGGCAGCAACCATTTCCTTTAGCTTTGATGGTAGGTAGGTCCGATTGAGTGTATCCGGTTCCAGGTCAATTTTGTATGGCTTTTGATTGGCTATTCCAGCTATCATATTTTGATTAATCACCCGATCTAATAGCCAGTCTTTATCTGTTTTATTTACATAATATAGGGCCCGTTGAAAGATTTCACTGTTATATCTAAACAGGTGACTCACCTTGGCGCCATAGCCCATATTCCCTCCTCTTTCCAGGATTAATTCTTCTAAATTATTAGAATAAGGGCTGTAAGTATTAAAGCCTACGGTCAATTGGTCATTGATTCGGTCGCACATCGTTACCTCAACGATCATCTGCTTGGGTGCCGGATATTTTTCAAAATAATCTTTTACCAGCACAGTCATCAAGTCAACGGACATACCGTTATAGCTCAGGTTAAAGGTTTTCTTTCCGGTAATTTTTTCTATGTAGGGTTCATAAAAAATTAAGCCTCTGGAATTCCCGACCAGGAGGATATCGCTTTGAGCACGATCGGTATATAGTCTCGAATAACGGAATTGACTCTTATGAACTTGCTTCTTTAATATCCATCCACCTAATCTGTCACCTGCAAAGGTGAGTACTAAAAGTGCTATGATCCAGATTGTTTTTTTCACTGAGATAAGTATTGTAGCCGGCAAATTTATTTGCCTGGCTGAGTATCAACTGGGCAATCAAATTTACCCGTTACTGTCAACTAAAACTGAAAATATATAAAAGAATTAGATCCAAACGTTCCAAAGAAAGCGATAAGCCACAATAAAATGGCAAAGGAAGCTACCCTGAAATAAGGATTACTTATAGTTACTTTATATAAGGGCGATCTTAGATCCAACAACTCTACAAGCAGTAGTATCCCGATCACCAAAACTCCTTTTAATACCAAAAACTTATTAATCACGCTGCCAAAGTTAAAGCCTTCGAGGGAGCCAATCCCGGTAATCACCTGCGACGCAATATTAAAGTCCGGCGACCGGAAATAGATCCAGGCAAAACAAGTAGCCACATAAACCATTCCGAGTGCCAGCGCATTCTGAATGATCAGGGGTGCTTTGATCGCATTGAGGATTTTGTTCCAAACCGG
>JBLHJZ010000361.1:0-5575 GCA_047619515.1 Saprospiraceae bacterium
CTAAATCCTAAATCATTCTATTTCACCTTAACAATCTTCTCCGTCAACACATCCTCCCCTACCCTTGCTTTTACAAAATAAATCCCCCCAGGAAGACCTTTCATCTGGAAAGAAACATTTTTAGATAAGATCGATAATTTCTCTTCAATCAACCTACCCGCTAAATCGTATAAAGCTACACGCTCAGGAAGCAAATCCGATTTGATGGAAACATTAGCAATATCTTCAACGGGATTAGGACTGACGACCATAAGGTTATCCATTTGCGCTAATTCAGGGTCAGTGCTAACAGTCTCGCTAACAAAAAACTTAATTTCAGCTAAACCCGTACAGTCTGCATCTCCCCAGTTGGAGGCTGCCGTCACCAAAACATAACGTGCCGTAGCCCCTCCAAAATCTGGTCCGGCTACCCCTTGATACTTATAGGAACCACTGGCTTGTTCTATAAAAAAAGTACCCAGGTTCGTCCAATTGGTACCATCCAGCGAATAATCGAAAATAGCGCCTTGTATACCTACTGCCTTTTCGCCCCAGGCATTAAAATTCCAAATGTAGGTGGAATCCAGGGCATACTCATAACCCAGATCATATAGGATCCAATGCCCCGCCGGATGAGCAGGATTAGGGTTTACAGAAGTTTGACAGGATTTCCAGCCATCATTTTCAAATGGCGTATGGGTATCTTCGAGACATTGGCCATTCCCCTGAATACAGAAAGCCAAAGCAAAAATTATAATTGATAAATATTTATTTTTCATTGAAGGATTGTTTTTACAAATGATCAAAAAAAAGAACTCCTAAGTCTGCATAAATCCAATTGGATTAGAACCTGAACCTACCGTATAAAAATTACCAATATTAGGTAACAGCAGCGGTAAATCAAAAGGAGACACACCAAACCAAAGGGCTAATTCTGCAAAATACTCATCGGCACTCAAAGTCGGAATAAAAATCCCTCCGCCGATTTCCAGGTCACTTCCCAGCCCGAGGGTCGGGTAACTTCCATAAATTTCTTGGCCATTCACTGCACCGCCCATCACCATTGCATGTCCACCCCAGGCGTGATCCGTTCCATTGCCATTGGAAGTCAATGATCTGGCAAAATCAGAAATAGTATAAGAAGTCACACAGTCGTTCATGCTGACTTCATCCAGGGCATTATAAAATTCACTTAGACCAGCACTTATCTGACTCAGTAATACAGCCTGATTATTTAACAATTCATCATGATTATCAAAACCACCAACGCTTAAGAAGAAGGTTTGTCTTTCCATACCCAAAGCTTCATGTGCAGCAACAGTCCTGGCAATCATGTGGAGACTTTCTGAAATATAGTTATCCGAAAAAGGAGTCGTAAAAGGAGAAGTATCTCCAATCGCATCATTAAAAAAGTCATTATTCTGGATGGAATTCTTTACTACGCTTGAGTAGGTTTTTTTGAAAACATCCTGGTACTGTTGGTTGAGTAAACTATTGACACCGGAAGTCAGCAAATTATGAAATACATCAGGTTCGTTATAGCCTAGTATTCCTACACTCCCGGTATCTGAATTGACCGTAAAAGGAGTAACCGTATTCCCGGTTTGGAAAATATTATTACCACTCAAAGAAATATTCATTGAAATATTTTGATTGGAATTCATAGACTGAATGATGTCAGCCATTTTTCCACCCCAACCGATATTCGATCGTTCCTGGGGAATAGAAGTCTGCCATTGCATCGCCTGATCCGAATGCGACAATAAACCCAAAGGCAATTGTGCCGTTTGGTTTATAATTTCTGTTTTGGTAGTCGGCTCAATGAGGGTCCCAACATTATTTAAAAAAGCTACTTTGCCATCCTGGAATAATTGCTGGATTTCAGGCATGGACGGATGCAAACCTAAAGGAGTACTTCCAGGTGTTATCGGGCTTAAGCCTAAAATTTCATTCTGTGGAATGGCCAGATTACTTCTGATACTTGCATACTCGCCATACTCCGCTCCGGTCGGGATCAACATATTATAAGAATCATTGCCACCAGACAATAAGATACAAACCATTGCTTTATAAGTGCCGGTGGGTCTTACTATTGGGCTTGCCAAGGTATTGGCCATGCCCAGATTAAGTATAGAAGAAAACAAAGTGGTCGTACCGATGGCCGCGCAAGATGCTTCTCCTATGAACTGCCTTCTTGATATATTTCGTTTAGACATAATTTTTTTATTTTTATTTTAAGTACCTGTTTAAATCTTGAGTTTACGCTAAAACATATTTTTTATAAAAACACATAGGTACTGTGTAGAGTACACATAGATGTATAAAAAATGATTGCCATTTTTTCATACCTCTCACTATGTGCTCTATTTGTCTATGTGTTTCAAAATTGTATTTTTTAAAGTGGTCTCACTACTTCATCACCGCAAAATCAGGCGAGATCATCGTCAGGTACAAAGCCATTCTCAATAAATAATCCGGAAAGTCCACTAAGGGATCACAAGAAGCAATGATAGCATCACGTGTTTCCGTTGACATATTTCCGTTCGCTATGACGAGGTCAAGATAATCAACTACCGCTTCTGGCTTTGTATTGATCGCTTGTAAATCAGGGATATTCAAATAAGCTTTATACTCTTCCAATACACCAAGTTGGTCAAGGTCTCCTTCCGGCAATTCATTATTCAAATCAATTAAAGTCATATAATACACGTAATTGAAATAACCAACAGAGGTAGAGGAGTTGAAAATCTGGAATTCCGGCCCCACTAAAAACTCATCAGAAAAATCACTATTCGCCTGGTAGTCCGGCAAAAAGAAATTGAAAACTGTCGGGGAATGCATAGGAAATTGATCCGTAAAATATTCAAAAGCAAAGCCATAATTCCAAAACCAGCCGGAAGTTGTTTCTGCCCTCAGGCCTTTGACGTATTGTGTATATCGCTGGATAGGTTCTTTCAATCTACCATTAGAGGAATGATCAATCCATTCACAAGCCCTGGCTTCATCATCCATGATAATCGCTTTCACTACTGCCCGAAGATCACCACGGACACCACTACCGTTATCATTAAAGACATTCGTGATTCTTTCCACATATTCCGGTGTAGGATTGGATTTTATCAATCTTTGAATCAGACGGGTACCCACAAAAGGACCAACATTAGGGTGATTAAATAAATGGTTTACTGCCAATTCTATTTCCGCCATTCCGCCCGGTTCATTAATGGTGTAATCACCTACAATAGTTTTTGAACCCGGTTCGTGAAAATTTTGGTACATCGTCATCGGCAAGGTAGGATCAATATAATAAAACGGATAGCCAAAATCAGGAGTCTGGGGAATATCTGGGAGGATCCAATCGGTCATCCCTAATCCGGTAAATACTTTTGCCAACTCCTTGATATCGTTATTATCATAAGTCGGAATATAATCACCTTCAGCATCCAACTGCCGGGAGCCATCAGGGTTAAGTTCATATAAGCCTATGCTAAACAACTGCATAATCTCTCTCGCATAATTTTCATCGGGATGAACATTATTGGCAAGGTCAGATTTTGGATTATTGAAATGACTCAAATAAAATCCCATCATCGGATGCAAAGTCACTTCCATCAATAAATCCTTATAATTACCAAAGGCATTCTCCGCAAGGACATCATAATAACTGGCCAAGCCAAAACCACTTTCTGACAAATCCGAGTCCGAAGAGATCACCAATAACTCACTCAAAGCCAGGGAAACGCGGTGTCTTAATACGTCCGCTGAGTTTTGAGTGATATGGGACCAGGTATTTCGAAAGTGTAGGAAATTGGCATAATACTCCTCCGGATCACCACCTAAAGCGACATAATAATCATAAGATTGATTGTAAATAGATTCCAACACACCGCTATAAGAAGTTGCTGGCAAGTCAAACTGTTGATTCAGCCAGGATTCATAACCCATAGCGTCTACCTGTAATAAATCATCTAGTGATGCTCCCAGCGTTGCATGCGACATAAATCGGGAAGCTCCGGCGAGATCCTTTCCGACTCCGGAACCATCAATGGACAATTGGTCGTCATTATTCTGACTACTGCTGCTGACGATGACTCCCTGGTCATGTCCGGCGCCGATATAATCATTATAAATCTGGCCATAAAGTAGCATTGGAAGGGAGAAAAGAATTAGAAGGGTCAACGTTTTTTTCATAAATCGAGGTTTTTATTTTCGAAAAAAGGGTCTTAGAGCATGTTAGGCGTTTGGGCTTCGAGCCGAAAATTGACATTTTTTTGTTTAGACAAGGCTCAGAAACCGGAGTTATGCCTTAGCATAATGAGGATTTTTGAGCCGAAGTATAAGCGAAAAAATGGCTTTTGTAGGCCGGATGCTGAACTCCTAACATGCTCTTATATATTGTACACACTGAAATTTTATTTTACCCTACCTTGGATTAGCATTTAATTTATTTTTCTTTGCGGTTCAAAGTGCAATCATTTAATGAGTCTTAATTAAACCAGTTGTCAGACGACTTTTGCCATACGGCTCCGTCTGGACAAGCGTCAGACAACTATCTAAGATTTCAAAAGACTGGCCAAAACCAAGGAGTATAATAACTTTCATAAACCTCTAATTTTATGCCGATTATATATTCTCAAAAAATATAATACAATTTACGTAATTTTTTATAGATAGTAAATATGTCGAAGGAAGTAGTACTTGCATCTCTCCTAAGAATAGCCTTGGCAATACTTAGCTGAACAAGCTCCTTTGCGGGATTCATTTAATGTAATTTTGCAGCAGGAAGGAACCAACTTAGAATCAATATCAATTTAATGCTCACACCTGATGCTCACAATTACTAAAAGCCAAGCTAATTCTTTACAAACTTATAAACTAGCTGCTTGCCATCTACTTCGAGCGCCATAAAATATAAGCCATTGGATAAAAAATTTAACTCGACAGTGTGTTGTATTCCTGAGATATTTTTTCTAAAAAGTTCTTTTCCTGTAAGATCAAAAATAACAAGCTGATCAATCTGCAATTTTTCACTGGTGATATTTATAATACCCTTTACCGGATTTGGAAACACATCAATACTTTCATAAGCCAGGATATCCCTATTGCCCGTCAGCATCAACAATTCACATTCCATTCCGGGAGGATAAGTAAAATCTCCATTTTTATAACACGAAAAAGTTCTGGTTCCTCCCCCGATTAGGCAGCCATCCATGTTCCAAAGAAAATAACCACGTTCAATTTGCCCTACACTTTCAAGAAAGGTGAAGGATTCATATGGATTATTTCCATTAAGTTCATCAATGCAAATTTTCTGTCCATGCCATTTTTTATATTCATATCCGCCAATTTCTTCCGTGGTGATGCTATCAATGGCCAGTTTAATATCTACACCGAAGCCTTCAATAGGAATATAGAATGAATCCGCCAATTCCATATTTAAATCCATATGCAGGCTCCCATTGAGGTAAACCGAATCACCATCAATTCGCATTAGGCCTATAAGATAAGATCCCTGATTAACCGAGGGCGGAATTAAACGGGTATGATGAAAAGTTCTTCTCAAGATTTTATGAACCTCTCCATCAATAATGGTATC